>CALXYG010000053.1 GCA_944392885.1 uncultured Clostridia bacterium | reverse complement strand
AAAGAAAGGAGTGTATGGTTATTTAAGTTATTAAATATATCATACAAGATAAAATGAAAAAAGTTAAAGATTTTTTTATAAATAAATATTATATTATAAATCACCTTATAATTTACTTTTTACTGCTAAGCATGTCACTATTTTTATCGACAGATTATTTTCCAATAATTGAAATAATCTTAGCTTTTATTTCTCTTTATATTTTTATTTTTTGTATAATTCAAAAAATGAAGCCACTAGTAACATTTATAAAGTCATCTTTTTTTATTTGGTATTTATTGTTTTGGATTTTTGTTATAATTGTGACTCTAATAAAAAATACAGGTGAGAGCATTGTATTAATTAAAACAATCATTGCTTTTAGTGCTTTTATTTTTGAATTTGGTGTTTTATATTATGATGACAAAACAAGAGAAACAATACAAATAAGCAATGTAATGGAAACAATTGCTGTTATTTTGAGTGTATGGATTTTAATTTTTGAATTTCCGTTATTAATAGAAGGAAAACGTATTGGTTATTCTGTCATGATTGGAAATCCTAATAGTGCAGGCTGTTTACTAAGCATATATCTCTTTTTTATTACTTATAATATAACACAAAAGGAAAAAAGCAAAAAAATAAAACACATTTTAGCGTTATTATTGTGTTTTGGAGTAATTTTAGCAACAGGTTCTAAAAAGGCTATTATTATGGGTATAATCGCGTTTTTAATATTTTTATTTCAAAATGGTCATATAATAAAAAAGCGTTTAATATATTTTGTAATTTTTTTAGTTGTGGCTGTTGTATCATGTCTGTATGTGCCAGTTTTATACCAAAATATAGGCAGAAGATTCTTATCTTTATTTGGGGAATTAGGAATTATTGAATTTCAAACGGATCATTCTTCAGAATTGAGAATAGATTATACCGAGAAAGCTACTGAATTATGGAAAGACGATATATTAATTGGCGGTGGCTATAATAATTTTAGAGTAAATTCAGGTTATCAAACATATAGCCATAATAATTATATGGAGCTATTAACAACTGTAGGGTTAATAGGAACTACAATTTACTATGGATATTATTTATTTTTAATGATAAAAATCTTTAGAAAAAAAAATATGAGGAATATTATTTATGGACTGTTTATTATATCTGTTTTTGCAACAGATATAGGAGCTGTTATTTTTTACGTTTACCCATTATACTATATTATTCTAGTTGTAATAGATCAATTTATAGAACAACAAGATAGAGGAAAACATATGGAATAGGAGATAAAAATGGAAAATACAAAAGTTGTAAAAAAAACAATGTTATATTTTATTGGTAATTTTTCATCTAAAATATTAACTTCTGTTCTAGTACCTATTTATGCATTTTATATTTCTGCAGAGGCTTTAGGCATTTATGACTATAGTCAAACTATTATGAACATAGCAATTCCTATAGTTTTTGTATCAATATGGGAATCTATTATTCGATTTATTCTAGGACAAAAAGATAGAGAAAACAAAAATAAAGTATTTGGAAGTAGTGCATTTTTTGCTTTATGTGCTTGTATTTATTCAGGTGTTTGTATAATAATTATTAGTTTATTCATAAAAATGGCTTATATTAATTATTTTATTGTAATGATTTGTAGTACTGCTTTAGCGCAGATATGGCAATATTATGCAAGAGCATTAGAAAGAAATAAATTATATGTAATTACAAGTGTGATTGGAACAGTTATTAACTTGTTGCTTAACATTGTACTAATTATTATATTAGATATGGATATAGAAGCTCTATATATATCATATATTTGTTCACAATTAAGCATATTTTTAATATTAGAATATAAGCTAAGGATTTTAAAACGAATAAAAGGAAATATTGATTTTAATTTATTAAAAAAAATGCTGATATATTCTGCACCTCTTGTTTTAAATTCAATTGCGGCGTGGATGTTTAATGGCTTCGGAAGAATTATTATATTTGAAAACTTAGGAGCTTTTAGTAATGGAATTTATAGTTTTGCTAATAAATTTGCTAATATTATTACAACAATAGGCAATGTGGTTTCAATGGCGATTTTAGAAGAAGCTATGATTTCATTAAGAGACAACAAATTTGATAGTAATTATCCAAAACTATTAGAACAGGTATTTAAGATTTTTATGTCTTTAATTATTGTTGCAATGCCTGCAATTGCGATATTTTACCAGTTTATTGACACAACACAATATTATGAATCTTTAAATTTAGTACCATTCTTACTTATGTATTCTGTCCTATTAACTATGTCAATAAATATTGGTATCATTTTTAAATCAATTAATAAAAATAAACATCAAGTTATTACTACAGTTATTGGCTCGATTGTAATGTTAGGGGTATCTTATTGGAGTTTAAATGTATGGGGTGTTTATGGAGTTGTTTTAGGACAAGTAGTAAGTGCATTAGTTATGTTACTAAGCAGATATATTATTTCAAAAAGGTTAGTTACTTATTCAATGAAATGGTTAGCTATTGGTACTTTGATAGTGATTTATATTTTTGTATCATTGATTAGCGTTTTTTGTTCAAACATAATAATAATGGTTTCTATATTTATATTGACAATATTTATAGCTATTTTTGCGAATAAGGATTTTTTACAAGAGCTTATTAAATGGAGGAAAAAGAATGCTTAAAAAGATAGAAGAAAAATTAAGTAAATATTTTTATGGAGAAATAAATTATTATAGAAAAAAAGGAATGAATATTGGAGAAAATTGTTCTCTTTTAGGAAAAGTAAAATTTGGTTCTGAGCCATATTTAATATCTATAGGCAATAATGTAAAAATTACTGATGGAGTTAAATTTATTACACATGATGGTGGAGTACATGTAATTAGGAATATTAATAATTTACCTAATATTGATAAGTTTGGAACAATAGTAATAGGCAATAATGTATTTATTGGAACCAATTCAATTATATTACCAAATGTTACAATAGGAAATAATGTCATTATTGGAGCGGGAAGTGTTATTACAAAAAGTATAACCAATAATTGTGTTGTTGCAGGTGTTCCTGGAAGAGTAATAAGTACATTAGAAGAATATCTAAAAAAGAATGAAGAATCCTTTTTAGAAACGAAACAACTAAGCTATGATGAGAAGAGCGAATTTCTAAAGAAATACTTTTTTGATAAATAATATAAGATTTAAAACGAAACAAAATTATAAAAATTAAGGGAAAAGCTAAAGAATATATAATATATAATTAAGGACTTGTACAGATATTTAAAAAAACTAGATAAAGTTATATGAAAATTAGACATAATACATATTAAATATAAGTCAAAAAGGATTTATAAAAAGAAATATATAAAATATTAGTTAATAGAAGGAGGAAAAATTTGAAATACAAGAAAAAGAGTAAAATTTGGATGTTAGTAATAATAGATATTATTTTAATATTAACATTTTTTGGCATATGGTCTGGTGCATTTATATCATCTAAATTATCTAATTTAAACTTTAAGTCACTAGATAAAGATAATTTAGCTGTTAATGAAGAACTATACACAAAGGTATCAGATAGCTTAACAAAAGGTGAGTTTAATTCAATTAAAAATATTGTACTGTTTGGAATTGATACACAAGGTGGGGGAGATGGACAAAATGATCCAAATTTTTTAGGAAGAAGTGATACAATTATAGTGGCATCTATTAACCCTAAATTCAAATCCTTAAAGCTAATAAGTATTCCAAGAGATACATATGTAGAAATCGAAGGCTATGGAAAAAATAAGGTTAACCATGCATATGCTTTTGGAGAAGAAGAATTGGCAATTAAAACTATTAATTTAAATTTTGGCTTAAACATTACGAACTATGTAACTGTTGATTTTGCAGGACTAGCACATGTGGTTAATGATATAGGAGGAATAGAAATAAAAATTTCTTCATCAGAAAAAGATTTTATTAATAACCATTCAAAAACAGCATACGAATTAACGGGAAATACTCAAAAAAAACTTACTTCATATGGTACAGTTACACTAGATGGAGAACAAGCTTTAACTCATTCACGTAACAGAACAATTGGAGATGATTTTACAAGAGCAGAACGTCAAAGGGAAGTACTAGAAGCAATTATGAATAAAATGGCGAAAATGGATATAGGTCAAATATCTAGTATGTTGGATGTTTTTTTAAAAGAGGTAACCACTAATATTAATATCACTGATTATGTGGGAACACTAACAGAAATAATATTAAACAAGAACGTATATTTGAATAATATAGTGTCTGAACAAGTTCCATGTAAAGAATATGCAGATGGAAAATATATTAATGGAATTTATTATTTTGTTCCATCTGATGTTGAAAAAATGAAAGAAGATATGATAGAATATTTGTATAAAAAATAGGAGTGTGAAAAATGTTAAAGCATACAGAAGCAAATAGAGGAAGAAAAAAAGGAAAGAAAAAGGTCGGTATAATTATTTTAATATTAATACTTGCAATTATTATAATTGCAGGCGTTGGTGTTGGCAGCTTTATAGCTGGAAAATTAAGAAATCTAAACATTCAAGAGATTGATACTTCAGACTTATCTGTTAATAGCGAATTATTTAGTGAACTAGAGGGTGCTCTTTCTAAAAGTGAATTTGAAAATGTAATTACAATAGCATTATTTGGAACAGATTCAAGAGATACAGACAATATGGCAGCAGGAAGAAGTGATACTATTATTATAGCTTCTATAAATCCAAAGTATAAAACCATAAAACTGATTAGTATTCCTCGTGATACTTATGTAAATGTACCAGGATATGGAAAAACAAAAATCAATCATGCATACGCGTATGGAGGAGAACAACTAACTATTAAAACAATTAATGAAAATTTCGGGTTAAATATTACAGAATATGCTACAATCGACTTTTCAGGTTTAATTCATATTATCAATGACATTGGCGGAATACAAATGAATATTACGAAATCAGAAATGGAATATATTAACACACATTCATATGAGGCATACAAAATTACAGGAAGGGAAATACAGAAACTTACATCTTATGGTAATGTTTCTTTAACAGGTGAACAGGCATTAACACATTCGCGTAATCGTAGTGTAGGTAATGACTTTACAAGAGCAGGACGTCAAAGAGAAGTACTTGAAGCTATTATAAACAAAATGGCATCTATGGGTTATTCGCAGATTATGGATATGTCAGATACTATTTTAAAGGAAGTAAAAACTAACATTAATGTTTGGGATTATGTAGGACAATTGACAGATATTTTAATGAATACAAACTCATATTTTGGAAATATTACATCAATTCAAGTTCCAAGTACAGATTATGGAAAAGGGGAATATATAAGTGGTGTTTACTATTTTGTAGCAGATGCAGAACAAATGAAACAAGATATGATAGATAATATTTATAAAAAATAATTACATGCCTAATATTCTAAAAAACTTTACAAAAAAGCTTGATATTACGATGGAGCACAGTACATGTGCTTCATTTCCTTTATTTCTTATCTTAAACAAGCTTACAAAAGCACCTAAAGTAGATTTGGTAGCACAATAAGGTGATAAAAAAGTTATTGATGCAAAAAAATTATAAAAAATGTTGTAAATATAAAAAACTTATAATATAATAGCAGATATAGAAGTTAAGAAAAAAATTACAGGAGGAGTTATGAGGAAGTACTTTGGTACAGATGGAATAAGAAGAATTGCCAATACTGATTTAACACCAGAATTAGTATATAGGGTTGCGAAAGCAGGTGCGTATGTTTTATCTAAACATACAAATCATAATCCCACAATTTTAGTAGGAAGAGATACTAGACTATCTGGCACCCTTATAGAAAGTGCTATGACAGCAGGTTTTTTAAGCTATGGAGCAAATGTAAAATTATTAGGAGTTATTCCAACTCCTGCAGTTGCTTACTTAACAAAAAAACTTAAAGCAGATGCAAGTGTTGTTATTTCAGCTTCTCACAACACATTTGAATTTAATGGTGTAAAATATTTTAGTAATAAGGGAATGAAAATACCAGATGAAATAGAAGAAGAAATAGAAGAGGTAATGGATTCTGGAAAAATAAATGAATTGACTGCTGTAAAAGATAAAATTGGCATATCTGAAGTAAGAGAAGATTTAATTGAAGAATATGTATATTTTTTCAGAAAGAATTTTGATGAAGAAATAGAAAAAAATCATGATAATTCGTTTATTGTTGCGTTAGATGTAGCTAATGGAGCCACATATAAAGTAGCAGAAAAAATCTTTCAAACATTGGGAATTTCATATAAAATAATAAACAACAAACCAGATGGAATTAATATCAACAATAATTGTGGCTCTACTCATCTCGAAGGATTAAAAAAATTCGTTATAGAAAACAAATGCAGTTTAGGAATTGCCTATGATGGTGACGGAGACAGATGTTTAGCAGTAGACGAAAAAGGAAATGAAATTGACGGAGATAAAATACTAGCTATTTGTTCATCATATTTAAAAGAAAAGGGAAAACTACAAAAAGATACAGTAGTTGCTACCATTATGAGTAATTTAGGATTAAATAAATTTGCTAAAAAAAATAATATTACACTAAAGCAAACTAAAGTAGGAGATCGTTATGTTTTAGAAGAAATGCTCAAAAATGGTTATAACCTTGGAGGAGAGCAATCTGGACATATCATTTTCTTAGATTATAATCCAACAGGTGATGGAATTTTAACTTCATTAATGTTAATTAAAATTTTATTAGAAAAAAAGGTGACAGCATCAAAACTATGTGATATGATAATATTATACCCACAAGTGTTAATTAATGCAAAAGTAAGCAATGAAAAAAAGGAAGAGTTTTCAGGAAATTCAAACATACAAAACCTTATTATGCAAACAGAAAAAGCATTTGAAGGAAATGGTAGAGTTTTAATTAGACCATCTGGAACAGAGCCTGTTATTAGGGTAATGATAGAGGGAGAAAAACAGGAAGATATTACAATTGCTGCAAGAAAAATAGCAGATTTAATAGAACAAGAATTGAAATAGTAAAAGAGGTGAAGCAATGGAAGAAAATGCAAAAGGAGAAGAACAACTAAATTCATCAATAAAAAGAAAAGAGGAATTAGAAGAGGCAAAACAAAGATTATATGATTTGCAAAAAGATATAGATGGATTGGATATACCAGAGGGTTTTTATATAACTAATATAACAGAATATAGTGAAGTGAAACTTTCAGATGCAATCACCGAAAAAAACGTTATAGCAATCGAAGTTGAAACAGAGGAAAGAGAAAAACAAACTCAATTATATAAAAGATTAGAAGAAAACAAGTTTATGTTAATTGCTACTATTAATGAAGAAGAAAAAATTTTTTTAAGTGAGGAATATAAGGAAAAATATAGAGGAATAATACCAGAAACACAATTAAATGAACCATATCAACTAGATAGACAAACACTAGAGCAACATAAAAGTAAAAAATCAACCTTAAATAACAAAGATAAAGCTCTAGAGCATGATACAAACTCTAAAACAGGAAAAGAACATACTATAGCTATGGCACTTGGAGTTTCGGAAGATCAAATACTAAATATCATTGAAGTTAAAGATGAATCTACTATGTCAAATGTGGTAAATCGCGATATTGACAATCAAAACATATTTCTTGTCAGGTTAAGGCAGAATGATGCAGGAATGGGTTCAAATGATTATGTAATGATGAATTTAAGAAAAGATGGTACATTTGAAGTGGCAAGTAAAACAGAATTATCAAATACATTTGAAGAAATAAGCAAAGGATTAGGAATAAAAGATAGTACACAGTATGAAGAAATTCAAGGAAGAGAACTACAAGCAGTAGCAAATCCATATGGAAATACAAGACATGTAGAAGTGAATCAATATAGTTTTAAAGATGGCAATAGGTATATATTAGCAATAGACACAAATTATGAGGCACAAATGCATGTATACAAAGAAGAAAATGGTAAATATATTCCAGTTTGTGAAAAAGAACATGGAAGACATGAGGAAAAAGAAATTGAGTTACCAGATGGAACAAAAGAGATAGAAGATGAGGAAAGAACGCCATGGGGAGATGCAGAAGCTAGAAGAAACCGATATTAAATTTAAAAAAGATATATAATAAAACAAAGGAGGAAAAAGTATGTTTATTTTTAACATCGCAAACCCAATTACACTAATATTAATGTTAACAATTACATTAATATTAATTTTCCTAGGAAAGGAGACAAAAAAAGGTTATATTACATCAGTAGCATTGTTTGTTTACCTTGCTCTTTTAATTTGGCATGTAACACAAATGCTGACACTAACACCCGAATTATTTGAATACAAATCTACATTGACAAATTGTCTAGCGATTGACTTTACAATGATTTTATTATCTTTCCTTTCTTATTTATGGGTAGATGATATAGAAAGTAAAACAGGTAAGAAGAAAAGCATTGATAGTGGCCTAGATTGGTTTTGGAGTAAGATATAAAAATTAAAGCATGCCAATAATAGGCATGCTTCTTAATTAGATAGTTAAAAGGTTCTCACGAAGCGAGATTTGTCGAGCAATAAAATAATGAATTAAATGGAGGAAACACAGAATGAATGGTAAACTATTTGTAATCGATGGAACAGACGGAAGCGGTAAGCAAACGCAATTTAATAAATTGATAGAACGATTAGAAAAGGAAAAAATATCATTTAAAAAATTGTCTTTTCCAAGATATGAGAACCCGTCATCAAGTTTAGTAAAAATGTATTTAGCAGGTGAGTTTGGACAAAATGCTAAGGAAATAAGTCCATACATTGCATCTACATTTTATGCAGTAGACCGTTATGCGTCATATAAACAAGACTTTGAAACTTACTATAAAAAAGGAGGACTAATATTAGCAGATAGATATACAACAGCTAATATGGTTCACCAAGCAGGAAAGATTGATGATAAAAACGAAAGAAATAAGTTTTTAGATTGGCTGTGTGACTTAGAATTTAATATTTTTGGAATTCCAAAACCAACCGAAACTTTTTTTCTGAATATGCCACCACAGTTTGCACTAAAACTAATGGAAAATAGAGCAAATAAGATAACTCATAAATCAGAAAAGGATATACACGAAAGAGATAAAAATCATATCATGGAGAGTTATAAATCAGCTTGTGATTTGATAGATAAATATAATTGGTATGAAGTAAAATGTGTAAAAAATGGCAGAATTAGATCTATTGAAGATATACATGAAGAAATTTTTGTAGAGATTGTAAAACATATATAATGGAGGTAAAAAGATGTATATTGTAGGAATAAGTGTAGAAAACAGAAAAGAATCAATTCCTGAGGTGCAAAATATTTTGACACAGTACGGAAATAAAATTACAACAAGACTTGGAATACATGATGAACCAATCGAAAATAGGGGTATAATTATTACAACCTATCAAGCAGAAGATGTTCAAATATTTATAGAAAAACTAAGAGCAGTCGAGTCAGTAAGGGTAAATTACATGGAGCTATAGGAACATTTAGAACAAAAGTAGGTTTACTTTTGTTCTAAATTAACAACTATGGTTTTATAATTACTATAGACCACCATACCAGGTTTACCACCTGGTATTTTTTTTACATTTTTTACAGGACAATAATCAACACAAACATGAGTAGAATTTTTTGCTTTACTATGTTGGGCAGCAATAGTAGCACATTTTAAAATAATATAATTTGTTATTGGCTTTTGATTAAGGCTTAAAATAACATGACTACCTTGTATATTTTTAACATGAAACCATATATCCTGTTTTTTAGCTATTTTAAAAGTAAGCAAATCATTTTGCCTGTTGTTTTTACCAACAAGAATAGAATGACCGTCTATTTGTAATTCTATAGGTTTAGATTGTGTTTCTATTTTCGCTTTTTTATTTGTAGCAGTATTAGTAATGTGCTTTAAATCAAACAACTTGGATTCTTCAATCTCAATAGAAATATCTTCAAGTTCTTGAAGAGTGCTACTGTTTTCAATAGAAAATAAAATACTTTGAATATATTCTAATTCCACCTCGGTTTCTTTTTTCTGTAATGTAACGACTTTTAATGTATTTTTTAATTTATTATATTTTTTAAAATATTTTTCAGCATTTTTACTTAAAGAATAAGAGTTAGTTAATGGAATAACTATTTTCTTTTGATTATCATAATAATTTTCTACAATAATATTTTCCAAATTAGAGTGTGCTGGAAAACGATGCAAATTAGAAATTATAAGTTCACCATAAATACGGTATTGCTCCATATTTTCACATTCTTTTAGTTTCAAATTAATGTTTTCCAAACGTTTTGTATATTTCTTTAACTGTGAAAATAGAGTTGTTAATAATTGATTGCGTTTTTTAATAAAGGAATGTTCTACTTCCAATTTTGTATAATAATCATCTAAAAAATAGTTAACTTCATGTGTTCTTTTTGACTTAAAACAGACCATGTAATCCTTTTGGTTTGGTGTGAGTTCTAGAGACAATTTGGGAATATAGTCTAAGACCTTAGTAATTTTATCATAAATCATAAAATAATCTGATTCTTTAAGAAATTTAGCAGGCATACTAGAAATAGGTATAAGGTTTTGACAAAAACTTCTACTAATACCGAAAAATGAGTCAGAAAGAATCTTATCAACAGTTTCTTCCGATTCACGAGGAATATATTGCAAAAATTCAAAACAATCCTTCAATTTTCGAAATGAAAGTTTAGAATTTTCTGGAATATTATATGTTCTAGCAGGCATAATTTCAAAAGAAGAGTTTGAAATATGATATAGGCTATCTATAATAGTATTAGAATAATTAGTTAAAATAACATTACTATGACTAGCCATTGTTTGAACAACTAGCTTTTTGGTGGTTTTATCTTTTAATTCATTGTAAGTTTCAAAAACAAATTCTACTATTCGTTCTAAATCAAATGTATTTATAGTAATTAATTTGGCTCCAAGCAAATGCTTACGAAGAAGCATACAAAAATTAGGTGCTTGAATTGGATTGGGCTTTGTGTGACTTGTAAGATGTATGCGCGCTGTTTCTGGTTGAACATTTATTAGTAATGTTAAATTTTCACCATGGCAATAAAAATTAAAAATTAATTCTGTTTTGGAAGGTTGAAATATTTTTGCTACCTTAGAATTAAGTAAACTATTACAAAGTTCACTTACAACACAATTTAAAACAATTCCATCAAAAGCCATAAAAACCTCCAATTCAACTAAAAAGTATTATGGGAAACATTACAAAAAACCTTTCCCATAATTATTTATATCTTATTTTTTAAAATAAATCAAGTTGTATTTGGAAGCTAACTCCTAATATGCAAATTAATATTTACGACATAAAGCAAAAAAAAACAAAAAAAACTTGACATAAGTTGGTTTACTGCTTATAATACCAATAGTATAAATATTCATCAGGAGGTAGCATAAAGTTAAATGGGAAACAATGATGTTTTTTACCGTTTTGATACCCAATTGGAAAAAAAGTCTGATGAGGAATTAATTAGTTTAATTAATCAAGGGAATCAAGATGCACTAGAATATTTGCTAAAAAGGTATAAAGAACTTGTAACAATGAAAGTAAGCAAGTACTTTATCGTAGGCGCAGAAAAGGAAGACATCTTTCAAGAAGGTATGATAGGACTTTTTAAAGCTGTCAAGAGTTATAAGCATGGGAAACAAAATTCTTTTAAAACATTTGCCAACCTTTGTATTGAAAGGCAATTAATTACTGCAATTAAAACTTCTAACAGACAGAAACATCAACCGCTTAATTCTTATGTTTCACTAAATATAGCAGCATATGATGAAGATGAGAATACTTCTGTTTTAGACGTATTTGACTCAAATACAGTAGAGGACCCACTTGAAACAATTACAAAAAGGGAGTATTACAGATTAGTAGAGGCTAAAGTAAATACAAGTTTGAGTGATTTTGAAAAACAAGTTTTACACCGCTATGCAAAAGGAGAAAGCTATGTAAAAATAGCTGAGGAATTAGATGCACCTGTGAAGTCTATTGATAATGCAATACAAAGAATACGAAAAAAAGCATTAAAAAACTTGAGTGATGAATGAATATTAAAAAAATCCAAGAAAATGCTCTCATAGCTCAGTAGGTAGAGCACTTCCATGGTAAGGAAGGGGTCGCCAGTTCAATTCTGGCTGAGAGCCCCAAAAAGTCAAAGGAACGGCTTCCTTTGACTTTATTACATAAAACGATAAATATATTGAAGAAAATCAATTGCATATGGTATAATTAAAACATATAAATGTAGAATAGGTATTTGAATAAAATAATAAAGATTTTTGATTTATAATATTATAAAATAAGAGACAATATAGAAGAGGGAGAGTGCTAAAATGAAGATAGGAATTGTAGGACTTCCAAATGTAGGAAAAAGTACTTTATTTAATGCTATTACAAACGCAGGAGCGGAATGTGCAAATTACCCATTTTGTACTATTGAACCAAATGTAGGTGTAGTTCCAGTTCCGGATGATAGATTGCAAATATTAACAAAACTTTATAATGCTCAAAAAACTACTCATGCTATTGTAGAATTTGTAGATATAGCTGGATTAGTAAAAGGGGCGAGCAAAGGAGAGGGACTAGGGAATAAGTTTTTATCTCACATTCGAGAAGTTGATGCTATTTGTGAAGTAGTGAGGTGTTTTGAAAATCCTAATGTTGTCCATGTGGATGGTTCTGTTAATCCATCTCGCGATATTGATACAATTAACCTAGAATTAATATTAGCAGATATAGAAACAATTGAAAAAAGAATTGACAGAACCAAGAAAATGCTAAAAGCAGATAAAAAATACAATGACGAGCTAGAAGTGTTAGAAAAAATACGAACTACACTCGTAGATGGAAAGCCAGCAAGAAGCATTATACTAAATGAAGAGGAAAAAGAATTAATTAAGGAAACATTACTTCTTACAGCAAAACCAATATTATATATTGCAAATGTTTCGGAAGAACAAATGGAGAAAATAAATCAAGATGAAAATGTAAAAAAGGTACAAGAAATAGCAAAAACAGAGAATGCAGAGGTAATTCCACTTTGTGTAAAAATAGAGGAAGAGCTAACAACCTTAGATGAGCCAGACAGAAAAGAAATGTTGAAGGAATTAGGACTAAATGAATCAGGTCTAGATAAAGTAATAAAAGCTGGCTATAAACTTTTAGGATTAATGTCTTTCTTAACTGCTGGAGAATCTGAAGTAAGGGCATGGACAATTAAAATTGGTACAAAAGCACCGGAGGCAGCAGGGAAAATCCATTCAGATATTCAAAAAGGATTTATAAAAGCTGAAGTCGTTTCATATAATGATTTAATCAAAGAAGGCTCTATGAGCACTGTAAAAGATAAGGGACTTTTACGTTTAGAGGGAAAAGATTATATTATGCAAGAAGGAGACGTTGTATTATTTCGATTCAATGTTTAATATTTGTAATGAATTTGTAATATAAAAAAGAGTAAAAAGCCTTGCAAATAATTTTTTTTTGTAGTATAAATATTATTGTAATTATATATACTAAAGATAAAGTATATAATTTAATAGAAAAGGAGAATTTATATGAGAGAATTAAAAAAATTATTAATAGTACTATTAATTGCTTTACTAATGGTAGGATTGTCAAATGCGACATTTGCAACAGATGATGATAATGTAACAATGATACCTGATGAAGGACAAAATAATGCAACAGGAAATACCAATAGTTTATTTAACAATGCAAATACAAATGCGAATACAAATAGGAATGCGAACAGTACAAATACTAATATCACAGCAAATACAAATAGTAGCCAATATAATAATACAAATTTACCAGATGCAGGAAGCACAGATGAAATGACTATTATTTTCATAGTTGCTATATTTGGAATATCTGCACTATATGCTTATAAGAAAATAAAAGATTATAATATAAAATAAATTTACTTTTCTTTTGCTTTAATAATTACTCTATTACCTGTAAGGTTATTGCATGTAACTAGAGTAATTTCTTTTTGCCCATTTGTATTTTGATTGGTACAACTTATATCCTTAGCACTGATTTCGTATTTTTGAAATATTTCATAAGTAATACTTAAATTAGATAAGTCAGTTAAAAAAATAATATCACCAACAGAAAGTTTTGGTATGTTACTAAAAAAACTGCCATCATTGTAATTATGGCCAGCAATACAAAGGTTACCAGATTGATTAGGCATTGGTCCATAAAAACGACAAACAGATACATCTAATAAATCGTCATTTATTTCAGATAGAACAGGTAAGCTAAGAGATAAAGAGGGAATATCTAATGTACATATTATAAAAGGAATTGTAGATTTATTTTCTTCATAAGCAATAGAAACTGGAGCATACAATTGTGAAATAGAATAATATTGTAAAAGGGAATTTAAATCATCACTCTTTTTTCTTTCTTTATAGAAAAAATATGGTATATAAAGAAAAAAGGAAAAAATAACTAACAATGATACAGTAAGTTCTAAATATAAAAACCATTTATATTTCATACTTTTATTTGGAATGTATAGAATCTGATTCATATATTCCCCCCATGAATATATAGTTTGCCAAATGAAAAGGAAATATACAAAAAGAATTGAATACCAAAATTCTTTGTGGTATACTTAAAAAAGTAAAAACAAGGAGGAGTTTATGCCAGAATTTACTAAAGAAGAAAAAGATAATTTTGAGGAAAAATTAAAAGCAATTGAACTTGATTTGGATAATGTTCCTGAATTCCTTATGGATTTTAAGCAACTAGACTTTCAACCTACAAAAAGGTGCGATAATAAAGAGTATTTAGTGTACAAATATGTTCCAATTTCAAAGATACAAATTCTAATTGCTCCTACAAATAGACTAGCAGATATTAAAGAAAAATATTCACTAGCAAAACCAATTTCAGAATACATAGTACCAAAGACAGAAGAAGAAATTGAAAATTTTGCTATATTTTTAAATATGTTACGAAATACTAGTTTAGAAGAAATTAACCATATAGAAACCAAACAAAAAGAATTAAATAAAGCGATACCTTTCCGTGTAAAATACGAAAAAAATTATTTATGGCAGATTTACTACTGTGAATATTCAGATCAATATTTTATGATAGTACCAAGTGAAGAAGCGGAATATGAAACTTTATTCTATTTGTTAAGAGAGCAAATAAAACAAAACAAAAATAAAAATGAGGAAAAATATATTTACGTTCCTATTTTAAATCTCGAACCGACTAATACAATCCTTAAAAAAAATGAAGTAAAAGATATATATAGTTATTTATGGCTTTTTACAAAAAAATGGCCAAACATATATGAAGTAACTAATAAGGAAAATTGTACTAGTATTATTGTAATTGGACAGGCAGAAGTATACCCTTCTATTTATGCAACATATCGTATAGAATTAGAAACTAAAGATAAAGCATTAAAATTATATAAAGAATTAAAGGCACTTTTCATTCTACAAACAGAATTATCAAATTATTATACATTTCGTGTTCAGATTGATTCCAATGGAGAAATTCAGCTATGTTATGGAAATGAAGTAATAACATATGAAAAGCTTCCACAATTTATAGAAACAGAATATTTAAATATGGAGAAAAACATTGAAAATTCAAAAAGAGAGATTAGTATATTAGGAATGAAACTTGAAACATTAAAACAAGAGGCAAGCAAAAAAGAAAAAGAGTTTTTAGAAAAGCAAAAAGAAATATCTACGTATTTACAATATAAGAGAACATTTTTTGGTAAAGTGAAATACTTTTTTACTAAAAAGAAAGCAAGAAATAAACAGAAAAAAGAAATAGAAGAAATAGTTACGTATAATAATGAGATTCCAACAAGAAATATAGAACATAAGCCATTTTATACGTTAGAAGATTTGATTGTAATATGTAACATGTTTACAGATATACTAACTCAAGAAAAAAATAAAAAACTTGATATTGATGCATTAGAACTCAAAATTAATAATCTAAAAAAGAAAATTGAAAATGCTACATTGTTTATAAATGAAATTGATAATCATAAAAAAAGTATTTTTGAGTTTTGGAAATTTAGTAGCAAAGACGAGACACTTACTTTAAATGAAGCAGAAACAGAAGAAGTAGTAAAACATGAAGGAACATTGAGGAAAGTATTCGATTATGAAAGCGATAGAGATGATATTGTAAAACAATTGGACTGTATACAACGACAAATACTATGTAAAGAAGAAACAGATATTATTTTTGTTGCTAGAACACAAATTTTAACGGTACTCAATAAAATAAAAACACTGATAAAAGTTACAGATGAGAAAATTAGTGATATATTAGATGAACTAAAAAAAGAAGCTAACAGGTTAGATAGACTGTATGAACGTGAAGAATACAACATTTTTGGTAGTGTAGGCGAAGATGGAACAAATATAAAGAGCCTCGGAGGAGTTAAACATCGTGAGGTAGAAAAAGACAAATTTCAAATATTAGGAATTAACCAAAATACTACATTAAATGAATTTAAAGAAACATTAAGAAAGATTGAAGCTGTTTTGTCAAAATGTTTTGGAAAAGTAAGAAATATTATAGATATGCCAATATATAAAGTGACCATGAAAGAAGAAAAAATAGATTTATATAATTATAGTATCTATTCTTTAAATGTAGAAGATACATTGAATGATGCTAAATTAACAGAAAATGAATATAATTTATTTAGAATTAATCTGCGAGAGGGAATGCCTGCTATATTCTATACAAACATTATTCTTTTTGATAATTATAATAAAACTTTGCCGCTTGGAATGGATAAGGTAAATGATGTTTTAATAAATTCAGATGATTATTCATTTACATTACTTAATAAAAAAACAATTTATACAAATCAATATTTTGAAGAGAATATTGATAGTCCAATATTGAAGTTAAAGAAAATTAATATATATGAATATGACATTGATTTAAAAATCAAAAAGTGATTCTTGGGTAAGAACAGCAATTAAACTAGAAAGGAATGACATTTAGCAATGGTAAATAGATTTATTATTTTTGTTTTAGATGGTTTTGGCATAGGCGAGTTACCAGATGCCAATAGTTATAATGATAAAGGAAGTAATACACTTTCAGGAATTTATAAAAATACAACGTTATTGCTTCCGAACATGAAAAAGATTGGATTATATAATATTGATGGAGTTGAAATACCAGAAAAAGAGGAAGAGACAATAGGATGTTTTGGCAGAGCTATTGAACAGTCAAAAGGTAAAAATAGTCCAGTAGGACATTGGGAGATTTCAGGGTTTGTAACAGAAAATGGCTTTGCTACTTACCCAAATGGTTTTCCTAGTAAAATGATTCAGGAATTTATAAAAAGAGCAAATCTAAGAGGAATTTTGTGTAATGAAGCAGGTTCTGGAACTGAGATATTAAAAAGATTTGGAGAAGAACATATAAAAACAGGCTTCCCAATAGTTTACACTTCTGCAGATAGTGTATTTCAAATTGCTGCTCATGAAAATATAATACCAGTGGAAAAACTTTATGAAATTTGTGAAATAGCAAGAGAAATGCTAAATAATCCAGAATATAATGTAGGCACTGTTATAGCAAGACCATTTATTGGGGAGAGTTCGAAAAATTTTACAAGGACATATCGTAGGAGAGACTTCGAGTCAGAAACATTTGGAAGAACAATGCTAGATGTACTAAAAGAAAGTGGAAAAAGTGTAATTGGAATTGGTAAGATAACGGATTTGTTCTCTGGCAGAGGCATTACTAAGTCACTTCACACAGAGGGCAATGCAGATGGTATTAAAAAAACAATTGAAGAAATAAAAAAGGACACACAAGGTTTAATATTCACTAATTTAGTTGATTTTGATATGTTATATGGTCACCGTAACGATATACAAGGTTATGCCGATGCATTAGAATATTTTGACTCAAAACTACAAGAAATACTAAGTATTTTAAAACCAGAAGATTGCTTAATCATTACATCAGATCATGGAAATGATCCTTCAACATCAAGTACAGATCACTCTAGAGAATATATACCAATATTAATTTATGGTGGGCAATTAAAGAAAAATATTAATTTAGGTACAAGAAAAACCTATGCTGATGTCTCAGCTACAATATTAGATTGTTTTGGTCTGGAAAAGTTACCTTTTGGAACAAGCTTCAAAAATTTGATTTTACTATAATCAATAGTATTATTACAAGTATGTATTTTAAATAAGGTTTAATAAATATAAATAAAACAGCTAAGAAAGCAAACTATAAAAGTCCGGGTGGCGGAATTGGCAGACGCGCACGATTCAGAATCGTGTGGGAAACCGTGCGGGTTCAAATCCCGTCCTGGACACCAAGAAATAAAAACAAATAGAAAAAAACACAAATGCATGGACAAAAGAAAAAAAATATGTTAATATAGTAAAATAGAAAATTAAAGAGAAATCTTCATAATAAATTATTTGCCGTTGTGGTGGAATTGGCAGACACACAGCACTCAAAATGCTGCGGATAACTTCCATGTGGGTTCGAGTCCCACCAACGGCACCAAGCATATTATCATATTATATAGGAGATTTTTATGAAAAGGAAGATATTAATTGTTTTGTTATGTATTATATTAGTTGCACTTGCAGTAATAGGTTATTTTGTTTTTACAGATATGCAACAAGAGTCAAAGCTAAGGACAGAGCTATTTGAGTTATATGAACTTTCCAATGCAGAAAATATTGATATTGACGAAATAAACAATAGATTAGATAGAATTACAACTAAAGGAGAGTATGCAAAAGTAGAAGACGCATTTAAATCTTACCTAAGAGAAAATTTTAATAATAGTATACAAATTGCAGAGATATTAAATGACAATAGAATAACAACGCTTTTATCAGTTGAAAATTATAAAGAAGATGGAAAAGATTTTATAGAATCTAAAAAATATATTACAACTACAAAAGCAGAACTGGAAAACTGTAAAACAAAATATAAAGAATTTTTTACAGAAGAAAAAGCAATGTCTTATATTAACAATAAAGAACTAGACAGTTATTATATAGATTTATATAAACAAAAACTTATAGGAGACATTGAAGATGGAGCAGAAAACAATGTAGTAGAAAGCTCAATAGATGAAGTAATATCGATACTAAACACCACCGAAAAAGTTTTAAATTTCTTATCTGAAAATCCAAATAGCTGGGAGATAAATGGCGAAAATATAGTATTTAACAGTGAAAGCCTATCAGCGCAATATGATGAATTAATAAATTCTTTATAAAATAAAAAGTGACATAAATTTATTTGTATTTTATTTTGCAAAAGTGAAAAAACTATTTATTAATATAAAAAAGAGATTAGAAGGTTAGTTTTACAAAACATACCTTCTTTTTGTATATAATAATAGAAAAATATTGATTATTATTTTTTTTTGTGCTAAAGTATTATAGGAATTTTATTATTGGAGGAAATAATATATGTATAATTTTTTAAAGGGAATTATAGTTGGAATTGGAGGAATAGCACCTGGATTAAGTGGAAGTGTATTATTAGTAATATTAGGATTGTACCAAAAAACAATAACAGCTATAGGTACCTTATTTAAAAACTTTAAAGAAAATGTAAAATTTTTAATTCCTTTATTTTTGGGATTTGGTGTAGGAGTACTCATATTTAGTAAAATAGTTGATTTCTTACTAGGAAATTTTGAAATGTATACACGATATACATTTTTAGGTTTAGTATTGGGAACAGTTCCGCTTTTTTATAGAGAAGTAAAAAAAGAAGGATTTAGTAATAAATACTATATAGTAATATTTATATCAGCTTGCTTTGGATTTAGTTTGTTTTTCCTAAATAAAGACCTATTCCCAGTTTTGAATAATCCAAATGTATTTCAATCGGTTATGCTAGGAGTAGCTGTTGCAGGCTCTTCAATTATTCCAGGAGTAGATAGTGCAGTTATACTATCTTCATTAGGACTATATGAGTTATATGTTAGCTCAATAGCAAACCTTAATTTTGAAGTTTTAATTCCAGCAGGGATTGGTTTAGTAATAGGTGTATTAGTCATATCGTTTTTAATAAATAAATTAGTAAATAAGTTTTACACAGCTACTTTTTCAGTAATATTTGGTTTATTTTTATCCATCATACCAAATGTTCTAAATGGTAATTGTGCACTAGGATTAAATATTAATACACTTATTTCAATCTTATTGATAATATTTGGTTTTGGAATTTCATATTTCTTAGGAGATATTAAGGAAAATTCTCAAAAATTAAAAAAATGCTTAGAATTTTTAAGAAAGTCCAGGCTAAGGGAAGAAAGTGATTATTTAAAAAAGTAAAAAACATATATAAAAACTATTGCTGAAAAAGTTCCTTTATGATAGAATTTAAAATATTGTAAAGGATTTTTTGTTTAGGAGAGATAAAATTGAAAAATAAACCAGTGATAAAAAAAATTATTTTAGTTTTTTTCATATTATTTATGATACTAAACACGAAGAGTAATGCTATGTTAATAATATTAGATCCGCGGACATGGTGGCGCAGATAGTGGAGCAGTAAATGGAGAAACACGAGAAAGTGATATTAACCTAAAAATTGCAAGGAACTTAAAGCAATATCTAGAAGAATATGGAGTAGAGGTTAAATTAACCCATGATGGATTAACCTCAAGAGAACTAGACATTTATGATAGAAGTATGATAGCAAGAAGTCTAAAAGCCGATTTGCTTGTGAGTTTACATATTAATAGTAGTTCATCATCTACAGCAAATGGAGCAGAAGTTTATGTAACAGCCAATACTTCCTTACCTAAATATAATTATGAAACATCAAAGCTAGCAAGTAAAGTATTGGAAAACCTAGAAGAATTGGGAATCCGTAATAGAGGGGTTGTTACTAA
>CALXYG010000052.1 GCA_944392885.1 uncultured Clostridia bacterium | reverse complement strand
ATAGATATGAAACTTTACGTTTTCTTCTATAGTTTTTCTATGAAATAAAAAATGAATAACGAATATAGGGTAATCTTATGACAGTTGTATAATGAACTGAAGTTAGCGAATTTGTGGACAAACTCCCTCATCTGGTTGGTAAAAACAGTGTCCTTTATATCTTCCTGCTAGTTCTTGTTCATACCAGAAGTCTACACAATCAGCTTCCCCACTTGGTGCATAAAACCATAGCGCATTAGTAGCTGGATAAAAATATTCTCCTCTTAGTACCCGCTCTGCTAAATTTTTTTCTAATGTAGTTGCGCTTGAGAAGAATAGCTTACTATTTACTCCAGCAAAGCCCCCAGGCTATTTGAAGTTAGTCCAACTACGGAATATGAATAATTGTAAATATTTAAAAATCAAATTAAATAAAACTTTTGAATGTAAAAAGAAAAAGAAAATGATAACGTTGAAAGACTGTAAAAATTGTCAGTTTAGAGAATATTCAATTAACTCGAATTCGACCAAATTAAAAAATAGAACTAGCAAACAAGCCAAGTTAGAACGAAAAAGATTTAGCTTATTTAGCAAAGATACAAAGCATTGCTACTTCTGCTCTTCTGGTTATGAGTTGACTTGGCACGAGCTCTTTCGAGGAAGAAATAGACAAAATTCTATGAAATACGGTTTATGCTTAAGAATGTGCTCATCCTGTCACGAATTGTATCAAGAAGATAAATACTTCAATGATTTGTGGCATGCAAAGGGACAAGCGATGTTTGAAGAAACTTATCCTGATTTAGATTTTGTGAAAATTTTCAAAAAGAACTATAGATGATTTTTAAATTCGATATGGACAGCATATCGAAATTGTTTTATAATGAAACACAGATGACTCTTAGAGGGTATATGTCCATTTAAATAAATAACAGCCGGAGGTGATTGCATTGGAGAAAAAATTTAAAAGGAAGGAATATACTGCATTTGGAACTAATTGTAGTACTAGCTATGTTCGTATTTTATACGATAGTAGCAATCAAGAATAAATAAAAAGGCCTTCCCAGAAATGGAAGGACCAACTCATAAGATGTACCCTCACATGCAAAAGAGTCATCTTTTTTATTTTATAAGGAATATCGAATATTTTTATTATTCAAATTAAAATCCAACGTATTTTTAATAATTAATATGCAAAATATTCCCTATAAACTGTGATTGTACTATAAAATAGTATAAAAATGGTCAAATTTATTAAAAATAAAAATTATAAATACAACCATTTCGCAGTTATTATAACATATTATTTTATATTTTGTAATATTTTTTAATTTTTTTTAATTTTTTTGCAAAGAAGAATCTAGTTGTTAGTTTTTTTATATTTAACGTCTTATAAAAATTAACAAATATTATAATCTGGTTTACAAGTTTAAAAAAATAGTCGAATTTAGTTGTGGAAAAAATCTTTTTATATTATAATGACTAATAGAGATATACTTGATTGTTAGGTGTTCCTCTGTTCAATTTGATAAAAAGGCATGATAAATGACTAAAATATTAAAAAGAACGGAGGTGATGTTCAATGAATTATAGAAAGGATCCAAATGGATACAATAGTTGCATTCGCATTTATCGTTCTATTGGCAATCGTTGCTATAAAGCAGAAGAACTAGAAAAAAACACCTTTCATCTAATGATGGGTGTTTTTTTCTGACACAATACAATGTTATTGAACGGAGATAACACTTAATGGCTAAATCAAGTATATCTCTTTTTTATTTTATTCAGGCACAAGAATAAAATACTCCTTTTCAAGAAATGTATACTAGTATATATATTTTTCTTAAAAAAGTCAACTGAAAAATTAGAATGAGAGGAGAAAAAGACAATAAGTCATCATTAGTAACACTAACGTATTACTACCTCCAATAATATTGTAGCAACCACCAGTAACAAATGCAAGTTTTTTTTGCGAATTTTACAAAATGATATTTTTTGCAAATTCATTTACACTTAAATTTACTTAATTGTAATATATATGCAATACAATTATATTATACTACAAAATATACTTTATACTTTTGTTTTTCAAAATTTTACACAATAAAAAAAGAGCCTAATCATAATGACTAGACTCTTATTCTTTAAATCCAAATTCTTTAAGTTTTGCTAGAGTAATTGGCCCGACGTTACCATCTGTTTCCAATCCTGTTCTTTTTTGGAATTCCGTAATATATGACTTAATAATATTACCGTAATAGTTACCCAAAATTTTCTCGTTATCTAAACCTAACCACTCGCCGTATTTAGGAAAAGTATCATGCATAAACTGACATATCTTACCTACTGAATCGCTCTCATCTCCGAAGCCTAACCACCCTTTTTCACCTAAGAAAGAAGTATTGATTTCTTCTTTTGGCTTGTCTTGGAATGTCAAGCCACATGTGTCTACTACAGTAGTAAACTCTCTATCAACATACATTACTTCTTCTGGTTTCATGCAATATCCAGATGAAACCCATTTACCGTTCGAATTTTGAATAAGACTACTACCGCAACTACGGTCAGCATTACCATAGATCACGTGTAAGTGATTAGCTGTAGCTCCATCTGTTCCCTCTTCACAAATTGGCTCCCCTGATTTGATGATATTACCTACCTTCAATTTTGAAACATAAGGATCGTTATCGTTCCAATGAGTAAGCGCCATAAATACTTTCATAACCCCGCTTGGAGTTTGGACTTTTTCAGTAGTAACAAGCCAGATAGTATTAGTCATCGAATTACCTTTACCTTTGATTGTCAAAACTTGCATATCCACTGTAGCATAATAAGGCTCTCTATTACCGTCTTTTCCAGCACAATCAATTGGATAATCGGCATAATCTCTAGAATTATACCAATGAGACTTATGAGATGCCGTACCATTATAATTTTGAGTGATACGCATCGTTTTCATACCGAATGTAAACGGTTTCATGTTACTCACCTACCTTAATTGCACGATTTTCAAATTTTTTATATGCATCTAAATAAATTTCTTTCTTGTCGCCATTATAAGTTAACTCATAATACATCCCATCAGATAATGTTGTACTTGCTAATATTTTATTATTTTGTAGAGTTTTACAACTCCAGACAATGAACACTTCGTCTTCAGTGATACTTATATTATCGCTCTTATCTAAGTGTTCATTTGTATAATCTCTTACTATTTCTTTGCATATTTTTTCAAAATCATTATTTTTCATTACTGTTCACTTCCCTTTTCATCGTTTTTCTTTTTTGTGAAATAAAAAGTAAAAGTCATTGTAGCAAATGGTATAAATACATCAGCTTCAATTCTATTTGTAAAAAAGCCGACTACAAGTGTAATAGCCATTAAAATTGTAATAATAGACTTTAAATCAATTAATTTAATTATTTTTTCTTTCATAATATCATTCCTTTCTTTTTATGAAATTCCTATCTTTGCCAAAATAAAAGCTACAACCGCACCGACCACTGCTGTAGCAATATAGCTTGTTATTTTTTTCCATTTTTCCGCATTAGCAACAACTGTTTCTTGTTCTACTTTAACATCCAACTCTTTAATCTTCTTATCCTGCTCAGTCACTTTTTCTTTTAGAACTTGTAATTCTTTTTCTTGGGCATTAGTAGATCTAATTATCGCCTCTTTGAAATTTGAAACAACATTTTTCAACTCATCGGAAATATTTTTCATCTCGTTTATAAATACACTTAAAGACTTGTCTAATTCATAGAGTTGAGTTTTATCTTTTTCGCGGTATTGTTCCAATTTTTCAATTCTTTCTTCAAGCGATTTTATTTTATTTGCATTAACATCACAATTTGCCATCACTGACCTCCTGCTATATCATTTAACGATTTTGTTGTTTCACCGATTTTAAAATCACCTAATATAGCCAACTCTTCATTTTCATTTAAGTAAAAAGCTTTATTTCCCCACAATTCAATAAATTTTTCACAAAGCAACATTATAGGTATACCTGGTGAGATTGATTGTTGAGAATTCACTTGCGTAATCTTATCAATTGCTACAAATTCAAAGTCATAGTATTTTTGATAGTTAAAGCTATAATCTAGTATTTCTTCAAAGCTAAATACATTTCCTTCGATAGTTGGAGTTATTTCTTCGTATTCACTCCACGTAGACGACTCTGATTCTTTATAGCGATATTTAAGGGTTAGTGTATTAGATTGAGTACCAAAACTGCCGTTATAGTAATTTCCACTAAGGCTAACTAATACTTGTGAACCCGTCGGGGTTACACGAGACACCTCGCAATTCAAGGTTAATTTAACATAAGGTATCATCTCTACATTTTGTTCTATCGAATTAGAAAAGCCTCTAGAGTCAGTAGCTGTACCCTTAAAATAACCTGATTCAACTTGACTAAAAATTACCGAGTCCCCAGCCATTGTCTGTCCATTACCACAATAGATGCTATTTGCAGTAATCGAAGCATAGTTTTTCGCGCTAGAGCTAAAATCAACTTGCGCACTAGAGAAGAATTTAATCAACTTTTGATTAGTTCCGGTTAACGCAATTGCTGATTCGTTAATATCTTTAACTTCAATTGAAACATTTGGCAAGCACGCACTTTGATTCGCATAGGCATTAAAATTACATGCAAGAGTATTCCCTACCTTAGTACCGCCGTTATAAGTTTCACAATAAATGACACCTGTTCCGGATTGCGAATTCGGAATCTGTGAGTATAAGCTTTCTGGCAGTTGAAACATACAAGAATCTCCTACCCCAGTAGCGACGGTTCCGCTTAGAGAACCAAAAGTCCAAGTAATTGTGTGAGTAAATATAGGAGACTTACGATTAGTATAAATAGTAATTGCATCACCAATGTTAGCACTCGTTGAAGTTGGTTGACTTGCTCGTGGTATTGTGGGTAACTCTAAACTACCGCTTGCGCTCGCATCTCCTAACGTCCACGAAGTATCTACAAATAGCGACCAATTTAATACTCCCTTCCCAGCATCATCGTGTTGGACCGTTACATCTAGTACCGCAACTTGTGAGTACTGATTGGCTGATATTGATGAGAAACCACCTGCATTTTGACCGTTTATGTAAAAAGGCGCGTAACTACCCGAACCTGAATATCCATCCCACGACCTAATATAACCATACAGTCTAATCCTGTGATAATTGCCTGCTATATTTTGTTCTAGTATGTCGTACAAGAGGTCGGCTGAAAACTTACTACCATTCTTACCATTAAAATTAGAGTACCCTAAAAAGGTTGCCATCACTTATCACTCTTCTTTCCTATGTAAATTTTGTGTCCATAAAAAAGAGCCTCACCCTTTCGAAGCTCTTCCGTATAGACAATATAATATTTTTTACCCCAGATTTTTTTCCAGAGCCAAATTAATTTTTTCATTTATGCTCCTAGTGTCGTTGTGTCTACTAAAATGTATTGATATATATTATCTGTGGTATCTATGTTTGTAACTGTCCCAACAAAATTGTCATCACCGTTTTTTATATTGGTACAATAACTATCATTTTGCAAAAGAGTGCCATTGTCATTGTCATATTCATATATTTCCACCTGTGTTGATCCGAATCCAAACGAAATCGTTGCAGCAACGACAGAAGAACCAAGATAATCTTTATTAACAATAAATCCAGTATAAGTGTTATCCATAACAACTATGTATTTTCTATCTTCAAAATTAATAGAAGAGTTAAAATTGTCTGGAAATGTGAAATAAAATTTTGTATTTTCTGTTATTACATCCCCAACTTCTAGAGGTCTGATATTTTCATCTTCTATATAAAAATTTCTATACGTTGCGGAATTTACTATTTCTGTAACTATTATTTCTTTTTCATCACTTATAGGAAAATTATTGTAGTTAAAGATACTCTCTTCATCGGTATTTAAAGAATAAATATATGCTGAGTTCCCTCCACTATTATTTTTTGCAATCGATGAAGATATAATATAGTCTACTGTTCCCATATATGAATCTTCTATATATTGTCCAGTAATAAGTCCTTTCTCGTTTGAAACCAGAAAATCTACTTCTGAAAATTGAACTGCCGGTATTTCATTAACGATAACGCTTTTAAATCCTTCAACAAAGGTAGACGAAATTATTTTTCCACTTAAATTATCTTCAATGACAATTCTACGCTTGTATTTTTTTGAAATTGGAGGGGTATAATTATCACTTTTAAAAAATAGTACCCCGTTCTTTACTAGTCCACAAACTTTTTTTCCCTTTACGCAAGCACCTTTCCATTTTTTTGCATTAAATACTGTCCCCATTATTCCTCCCAAAAATAAATATTATTTGGATTTTGAGTACTTAAAGTGAGCGCATTATTCTCATCTGTCGCTTCTATTACTAATACACTAGTTCCATCTACTCCATCTTGACCATCTGCACCATTTTGACCTTTTAAATTTGGGGTATCAAAAGAATCATCTGCATCTGTAATTGTTAGTATATATTGAGTGG
>CALXYG010000051.1 GCA_944392885.1 uncultured Clostridia bacterium | reverse complement strand
AATTTAAGATATTTTTTTCTAAAAATGTTAATTTATTTATCTATAAAAAAAAGGAAGTATACTTTTACGTATATTTCCTTTTAATCTTCCAGTATCATATTCTATTTTTTATTATGTCCTATAATTTTTTTTATCAGCTCTTTCATCTAATTTTCTATCATATGAGTCATCTTTGTAATACCAATCTGTTTTTTTACTCTTTTTATTGTTTGTTCTATCCTTATTAAATACAACATCAATTAAAGTTGATATTCCTAGTAAAACAGCTAAACCTGATGAGAATAAATTTAGATATTGTTCTGTTGCAAGTATACCTTCAATTAAATTAATTAATAATGTATAAAAATTCGAACCAAAATAAAATAAATATACTGAAAAATAAATAAGAGCTCCTATAATATTTCTTTTTATAACAAGAATAATTGCAAATAATGATATGAATAGTAAAACTATTTCATAAGTTAAATTTATTGGTTCAACTCCAATATCTATTTTTAGTGTTGCACAAAAAGCAACTATTAGTCGAAAAAACCAAAACATTATTGCAAAAATAGTAATTAAATAACTTGATAATGTCTTCATTTGTATTCCTCCTTTTTATTTTTTATAATTTAAGTTTAACATATTTTTAAAAATCATGCAACGTAACAGCAAATAAGACATATTCTTTAGAAATAATTTGTTATTTTTCTAAAAAATATGTCTTCCCTTGCAATTTCACTATCTTTTATGCAATTATTCTTCATCATCTACGAAATTAAACTCATCTTTGAACTTTTCTTTAAATATTTCAAAAACCTTTGACAATACTTCTTCATCATCAACACTAACATAAGATTCTCCGTCTTCTGATTCAGAATCTTCAACTTTAAGAATGACAACTTCTCCGTCATCTTCTTCTCCCTCTTCTACCACAGGTAATAAAATAACATATTCTTCAGAGTCTAATTCTACTAAATCTAAAAATTCAAATTTAACCTCTTTTCCATTTTCGTCATTTAATACGATAATATTGTCTAGTTCTTCATCCATTTCTGGAATGTTATTTTCCTCGTTATTCATAATTTCTCCTTTCATATTTATATAAAATTTGTATCTCTACAACATTAATATCTTTTTATTTGTTTTTGTTCATATATGTTTCTAAAATATATACGGCAGATAAAATATCTACTATATTTTTCTTTTCTATATTCTTTATTTTTAATTCATTCATTGTTTTATGTGCTTGTACTGTGGTTAGCCTCTCATCTACAATTTTAATATTTAATTTTGGGTATTTGCATTTAAGTTTGTGAAAAAATTTTTTTGTTATCTCTGCTCTTGCTGTTTCTTCCCCTTTTAAATTAAGTGGCATTCCAAGAACAATTGTGTCTACTTCATATTTTTCAATAATTTCATCTAATCTCTTGAGTAACATTTTATCTTTCCCTTGATAATGAATAGTTTCTAACCCTTGTGCTGTAATACCAAGTGTATCACTTATGGCAACCCCAACTCTAGCATCTCCATAATCAATTCCTAATATTCGCATTTACTCATCCAATCCAATATAATTTTTTACTAATTTTTCAAGAAGCTCGTCTCTTTCAATAAGACGAATTAGGTTCCTTGCATCATTATGGCTTGTAATATAAGTAGGATCACCTGATAAAATATAGCCTACAATTTGGTTAATAGGATTATATCCTTTTTCAGCTAAAGCTTGATATACTTGCTTTAATATTTCTCTTGCTTTCACATTATTGTCTTTCTCTACTTTAAAATTCATCGTTTTATCATCAACCATATCTTACCTCCTATATATAATTGATTTTACTTTCTTCTTTACTTGACTTATCTATATAGTCTTCTAATTTTTTAGTAACGCCCTCCATACCTGTTCCTTTATAATAAGTGGAAAGAACAAAATTTAACTTAGGTGATACCATAATTTCTTTTTTATTTTTAGTTTTTTTCTGTAGTTCATATGGAATTTGTATTTCTTCTAAATTATGTTTCATATCTTTTAAAAATTCTACAACAGCTTCTGGTTCAACTCCTGAAAATATGATAACAAATTTAGGTCCCATATAGCGAACAAAAATATAGTCTGAAGAAATACTAGATTTTACTAAATTACTAACTTTAATCAGAGTTTCATTTCCAGTCTTTCTACTATAGTTTTCGTTTATTTCCTCTAGATTGGTAATTCTAAACATACACACTGTTGATGTTGTGTATTTGTCAATAGCATGTTTTCCTTTTCCATACAAATATTCTGCAGATAAAAGTCCTGTAAACTTATCCTTTCTTACAATATTTTCAATAGTATTTTGATAAGTTACTGTTTTTAGAACAGATACTATATTTTCTTTAATAACATCAATTATTGTTGTATCTAAATTGTCAAATGCATGCATTTGACCGCTTTCAATAATCCAATACCCAATATATACATTATCTATATACAATGGTAAAAACATTGCCGATTTTGCTCTGGCAAATTCCATTTTCTGATATGGTAATCTTTCAGTTTCTTTTTCTATTGTAATATACTTATTTGTTGCTGTTGCAATACTGTTTTTAAAAATTTCCTCTGTATGTAGGTTTTTTAGAGTTTCCCAATGTTTTTCATCTACATTTGTTGCCTTAAGTATGTATTCTGCACCATTGAAAACAACAATGGATGAATACTTTATATTGTATTTTTCTAGCAAAATATCGTTTATGTTCCTTAGCTTTTCATCCACTGAATTATTTTGCCCAATAGCATTCATGAAATCTTGAAGAACATTTAAACTATTAATTTTTTGATTTATATTACTAAATGTTTGAACTTTTTTATGAATAGAAATATTATACATTAGCAATGCAATTATAATAAATACTAGAACAATAATTCCAATTAATTCCAAGTTTAAATCACCTCCAAAAAATCATGTTAATATCTGTTTTTCATTTTATTCATTTGTTCTAAAGTACTATTCATACTTGACGAAAAATAATTTTTTTGTGTTTGGTTTTGTCTAATTTCTCTTGGTTGATATGGTTTTTTATTTAAAAGAGGATACACCATCGCTGCTAATTCTTTTAATTTTATCATGAATAATTTTGAATAGCGATTTAAAGAAATTTCACAAGATACCATTGCCTCTAAATATGATATATATGTATTTGTGTCTAATGGAATTTCGCAAAATTTAATCATATCCTTATTAAATAACTCTGTCATAAATGACATGGATGGTGAGTTGTAATATGCCATTCCACCAATTAGTACTCGTTCATTTAATCCTCTTATTTTGGTTGCTTTATTAATAACAATACGCAGCTTTTCTGGTTTTAATATTTCCTTATTTTTTAAGTCTCTTAGAAAGGCTGTAAGTGGCTGTATGGTTAATACATCCATACTTTGTATTAGGTATATTTCCTGTGCTTTTTCAAAATATTCTGCTGGTGTATTAAAGTCACAATCAATTAACACAAGATTATGTTTGCTTACAAGTGTTTTCAAAATGCTGCTTATATTTTCTCTTTCCTCCATTTCTCCTGGAAGAGATGTATATACACTTAAATTTTTATCTACTCTAACACCATTAGCAATGCCTTCTTTTAATTTCTGAATTGAATTATATGCTACTTTTCTAAGTTCTTCTTCGTTTTTTGTATATATATAATAAGAATTTCTATTTTCTGTTGTATCTAAAATAGCCGTGTTTATTCCCATCTGAGAAAATAAAGCTGCCAAGTTGTTAACAATAAAAGATGTTCCATTTTTAGTAGTCCCTACAAAAGCAACTATTTTTTTATCACCAGTTAATACACTTTCTAAATCATAAGAGCTTTCAGTTTCGAATTCATTAGTTCTTTTTTCTATGTAATTATCCTGTGTTTTAGTATATGTAGTTGAATATTTATTCATTTCTACATCTTGTGGTTCACTTTCTAATTGTTGTTGTACATCTTCTAATCCAGGTAAAATTACATTTTTACTTTCTTCAACACCTGGAAGTATTACACTATCTTCTATCATTTTCTTAGATTCATATGTATTATTTTGCTCTTTTTTTTCTCCCATAGCAAAAAGATTAATATCTTCTTCTTTTTCTGTTTTCTTAGGTCTGCCTCTTCCTTTTTTTACAGAATCTATATTTTCTTCTTGAATTTGTTCTTCAACAATTTTTTTAGGTCTACCTCTTCCTTTTCTAGACTCTACCTGTGGTATTTCACTAATTTGCTGTATTTCCTGAAATTGTGGTTCTGGTGTTACTGTTTTAGAAGATGCTATTCTATTATCACGTTGTTCTAATTCTTGTAATTCCCTTTCAACCTCAATTGCCTTCTCCTTTTTCACAACCGATGGAATAATAATTGGTCTACCTGTTAATGGATTATTTACACGTTTTTCGATAGAATCTATCTTTAATGATTCATCTATCTCACTTGTTTTTTTTCTTGTCTTTTCATTTTTAGTAGTATATTTCCCTCCAACATTTGATGTGTTATTACGTTTATATTGTTTATCGCCAAACATAACAACTTCTTGGTATTTTGGTGATTTTGCTTCTAATACTGCTTTTACATTAAGTGGCAAAAATTTTATTATAATACGCAATTGAGCATCTGTATATTGTGAAGCAATATTGTTAAAACTTTCAACATATTTTTCTTCGTTTTTTCCCAGAGTTTTATAATGTTTTAAAATACTCTGAATCTCATTTTCATTTACATCCGTATCGTTTTCGGCTTGATAACTTACTTCATCTGACTCAATTCTGTAATATATTTTAGCTTCTTTTTTTGTTCTTGGATTATTTATTAATCGGCAAACTTCTTCAACACTTCTATCTCTACCAATTATAGCACTATAGATTCCAATTCCAAAAAGTTTTACTAATAAGGCATCTGATTTTGAGCGTCTATCACTACAAATTAATATAATTTGAGCTTCCTTTTCACCGTTGTCAGTTGCTTCATCACTAATACTATCTAGTTTGTCAAATAAAAATTTATCAATGGTATCATAGTTATTATTTGCAAATGGTTCTAAATCTTCGCTTATGACAATACGATCATATGATTTGTCTCTCTGCATTTCCTTTATAATTGCATTAAAATAATATACATTTTTATAAGACACAATTTCCTTATATTCTTTTTGATATTTTTTTACGATTGTCTCAGAAACATTTTCATTACTGACTGCAAATAAAACTTTCATTTGTTTAACCCCTCCAACCTTTTACTACAATAGCAAATACAAGTGGTAATACTTGACAAATTACAAATATTGTCACAAAACCAACTAAAGAATAAAAGCCTTTATCTCTTGTATCTAATTTACGAATACCAATAACATATTGATAAATTGCAGAAAGTGCAACTCCCAAGAAGCAAAATGGTATACTATATATTTGAACTTTCTTTAAGATGAAAGCTGTTAGCCCATAAGATTCACTTCCATATCGTTCTACATAATCGTCTAATTCTTGTTGTGTCTTATCTTTCATTTTTGAAATTTCACCTACCATGTTTGTTTCGGTGTTTTGTACTATATTGTCTGCTGCTCCATATACAATTGTGGTTCCTAGTATTATATAAAAAATAATTAGACATAGTAGCACTTTTTTCATATGGTTTGTCCCCCTTCGCGGTTCATTTTTTTTACTCTTATAATAATACAATAATATTGTGAAAATAGCAAGCAATATTTGCCAATTTTTTTCTTCCAATATATTTATGCTTTTTACAACAATAAAGTTGTATCAGAATAATCTAATACAACCTTATTAATTAAACTAAATATTATTATATAACACTTTCATCCAATTGAATACTGCATTTGCCCAATTTTTATCTGTGGCATATTTAGTATTTACCCCTGTTAAAGTTGCCCCATTATAATAATCTCCACTTGCTACTTGTCCGTCATAAATAAATGTCCCGGCAGGATTTAAATAATATTTTGAGAATACTCTGGCAATTAAATCTATACTTTCTGAATAGTTATTATAACTATATGCACTATTATATGGATCTCTATCATAAGCTCCATAGCCAAATAGATTTCTTTTGTTTAAGCAGATACTAGATGTTCCCCAACCACTTTCGTGTATTCCAACTGCTGCGACAAAAATTCCATTTACATTATATTGTTTTTCTATATAATAGAAATATTCAGCATTATTTTTAAATATCTTATTTTTATCTTGTGAATGTCCTGATAGAGCTTGTTTGAATTGTTCTACTGTTAGTCCGCTTGGTGTATTTAAGTTCATGTTAAAACTAAGCTTAGAAATAAGTTGTTCTTTGGTATAGGCGCCCTCTTCTCCTTGGTCTTGTTCTAGCAATGAATTTGGTTTTAAATATGTTAGACAATTTGCTGGGCAATAACCTGTATATATATTGTAAGAAATCTTATACCATTCTCTTTGTATTTCTATAAGCTGTACTTCTGTATCTCTATGAATTGTGAGCAGTTTTTCCGCATCTTGACTTGGTTGGCACATTACTGCTAGCATATCTGGTGTTACATAAAGTGTATCTCCGACTTTTACCTTATAATTACTTTTATATTTTCCTGTTCCTACTTGTACTATTTTATCTATTGGCGCAATAATAATTTTAGTTGATGTTTCTTCTCCTTTTAGTTCATCATTTATGTATGTTTTTTTTGTTATTATTTCTTGAAGTCCATCTCTTCCTTCTTGCATCACTTTAACCATTCCTTTTGGCAAGTCAGAATTATCTTCATAGGTTGTAATGTATTCTATGTCTTTTTCCTCCACAGTAAACTCTTCACGATATTGTTCTTTTGTATTCTCTTGTAATATATTCATTATATCAATATTACTTTTTAAATTACTTGTATCTGATTTTTCTTCTGGAATTGCAGAAGCATATGTTTCTTTTCTTAACATCCCCATGAATACTATACTAATGGCAATAATACAAATGCATACAGTTATACATATTATAACTGTAGCTTTTGCCTTACTTATTTTTATTTGGCATTTTTCTTTTAACGACATTAGAATCACCTAAATTAATTTTAATATTAATGTCATGTTTTGTCAATTTTAATTTTTGGAAATTTTTCTCCTTTTTACTTGATTAAATACACATTATGTAATATGATATAAAAAAAATATGGAGGATGTTTATGCGTTCTAGATTTCACAAAAGAATAACAGGTTCCAAGTCTAAAATAGAACCTATTTTTTTAATAAAAATACTAATACTTATATTGTTATATATTTTATTTTTTATTCTCCTAAAAAATATTTGTGTACGCATAATTACAGTAAAACAATTTGAAAAAGAGATTACGGAATTTGCTAATAAAAATAAAGAAACGGTATTTGAAATTAAAGAAATTACCTATTATAGTAGCGCCTATGCAAAACAGAGCGAGGATACTCCTCAAATTTGGAGTATAGATATTTCTCAATTCACCGATATTTCATTTTCTATTTCTAACCCTAAAGGAAAATTAATTCAATCTATGGAAATAAAAAATATAGAATTCTCACCTTTTCCTAGTTTACGGCACACCTATTTTTGCCTATAAAAATCCATTAAATTTCGGAAAACTAGTGGACATTAATTTAGAATCCTCTTCAGAAATTAAGTTTGATGTTTTAAATTCTGATGTTCAGGATTACAGCGTTCCATTTGTGTATAGTAATTTAAGTTCCCCAATAACATTAACTTTTATAAATAAAAATATACAATCTGGATATCAAATATATGCTAATAACACCTCGCTTGTATATAATGGGAGCTTATTAAGAACTGCCAATATAGACTTAACAAAAATAAATTGTGGCATTTCATTTCAAATTGTTATCAAAACAATTGAAGAAGAATGTTATCTATGCAATCTCCACTTTTTAATACCTCTTAAAACAGAAGAAAATCATATATATGAAGGAAATATATTAGAAACCATCTCTACAAATGGTGTTGGTAAATTTTATCAATTTTAAATTATTTTTTAGGGGGAAATTATGAAAGAACAAAAAAACATTTCTGAACAATTAAAGGAAAAGTACTGGAAGGTTCCAGAAGTAACTGACTTGCGAGATATGATTTTTCATTCTGCCAAAACATTTGGCAGAAAAGCTGCTTTTGAAATACGAAACAATGATGGCAAGATAGAATCAGTTAGCTATATACAACTAAAAGAAGATGTTGCTTCTTTTGGTACTAAACTAATTAATTTGGGACTTACCGGCAAAGCAATTGGAGTTATTGGTAAAAATAGTTATACATGGATTGTTTCTTATTTAGCTTCAAGTATCGTAGGTATTGTAGTTCCTATTGATAAAGAACTCCATTCTGATGATATAATTAATTTTCTAAATATTTCTGAAAGCGAAGCAATTATTGGAGATACCAAATTTTTAAATCAAATTTTAGAAAACAAACAAAAATTAACTAATCCTTCTTTACTACTAATTGATATGAACTCCTCTTCATCTAATTTTCATTCGTTTAATTCTATCATGGCAAGCGGGAAAAAACTTCTAGAAAGCGGAGATAAACAATTCTTTGATTTGCAAATTAATCCTAATGCTCTTCATATTTTACTTTTTACTTCAGGAACTACCGGAAATGCCAAAGGTGTCTGTCTGTCTCACAAAAATATCATATCTAATATTATGGCGATTGCAAGTATTGTAAAAGTTGATACTTCTACAAAAGTACTATCTATACTGCCAATTCATCATACTTATGAATGTACAATTGGTAATATGTTGGTTTTATATGGTGGTGGAACAGTTACTTATTGTGATGGTTTAAAATATATAAGTAAAAATATTGGTGAATATAAACCTAATTTCGTTTTGTGTGTACCATTACTACTAGAAAATATTCATAAAAAAATTATGAAAGTTCTTTCTAAATCACTTCCTAAAAAGTATCAGATACCAGGTACTAATATTTTAGATAATTTACCATTTTTTATAAAACCAATTGTTAAACACAAAGTTAGACAATCTTTAGGAGGAAAACTTCATACCTTTATTGTTGGTGCTGCAGCTATTAATCCTGATATTGTTGCCGATTTTTTCAAACTGGGAATCCGTGTATTACAAGGTTATGGTCTTACAGAATGTTCACCACTTGTAGCTGGTAATAATGACTTTTTTCAAAAATATGACTCTGCAGGGCTCCCTATTCCTTTCATGGAATATAAAATAGATGAGCCAAATGATGAAGGAATTGGGCAAATTATAGTTAAAGGTGACAGTGTTATGTTGGGCTATTATAATAATGAAGAAGAGACAAAACATGTATTGAAAGATGGATGGTTTTACACTGGCGATTTAGGAAAAGTTGACGAGAATGGTTATCTATATATTACTGGAAGGTGTAAGAGCGTTATTGTTACTAAAAATGGTAAAAACATTTATCCAGAAGAATTAGAATATTATTTAAATGATAATCCATTAATTTCAGAAGCTATGGTAATTGGTGTATATGATGAGAAAGAAAAAGATACAATTGTAAATGCATCTATTTACCCTAATTTAGAAGAAATCAAAGAATACTTGCACACTGATACTCCAGACAAAGCACAAATTCAAAAAATAATTAATACAATTGTTCAGGATGTTAATAAAAAATTTCCAAATTATAAACACATTAAAGCAATTAATTTACGTGACACCGAATTTGAGAAAACAACAACTCAAAAGATTAAACGCTTTGGAGATAATCTAAATATAAGATAACCAGATATTTATTATTCAAATTATCGTTTATTAATTGAAGTTATATTTGAACACCTTAATTTTTAAATATTTTTTAAAATTACTATTGACATATGAAATAAAATTTAGTATACTAGTCATTGTCATAAGTAATGGGCGTATAGCTCAGCTGGTAGAGCATCTGCCTTACAAGCAGAGGGTCATAGGTTCGAGTCCTATTGCGCCCACCATTTTTTTATTATATAGAAGAAATTAAATTTCTTATTTTTCTTACGGCCTGGTAGTTCAGTTGGTTAGAACGCTGCCCTGTCACGGCAGAGGTCGACGGTTCGAGCCCGTTCCAGGTCGCCATTTTTATAAGCCTAGATAGCTCAGTTGGTAGAGCAGGGGACTGAAAATCCCCGTGTCCGTGGTTCGATTCCGCGTCTAGGCACCACAAAATAGCAATACTTTATAATTTAAAGTATTGCTATTTTTATGCTTTTTCGAGAGCTTATATGCATTTATTCTTCTTTTAGTAACTCAATTGCTTTGTTTAGTTGTGTATCCTTTGTTCTTTCAATACTATAGCTAGGTAAAACATCTTCTGGTAATTCTACTATTACATCTGGATCAATTCCAACTCCATTGATTTTATTACGATTTGGTGTAAAGTATTCTTCTGTTGTAAGTTTTAACGCACTTCCATCTGCCAGTTTCAAAATTTCTTGTATTACGCCTTTTCCAAAAGTCTTAGTTCCTACTATTTTTGCACAACCATTTTCTTTTAGAGCTCCAACTAAAATTTCTGATGCACTCGCTGAGTTTTCATTTACTAGTACAATAACTGGCATTGTAATGATTGGCTCTTGTTCTGCTATTTCGGTCACTTCATTTTCGGTTTTGTTTACTGTAACCATAAGAGTTTTATATTTTGGTACAATATAATCTGCAATTGTTAATGCTTCTTGCACAATTCCTCCTCCATTATTTCTTAAATCAATAATAAGAGATTTAATACCTTTTATTTGAAGTTCTTCATATTTTTCTTTAAATTCCTGACTGCAATTTTCGTCAAAACTAATTAACTGTATATAACCGATATTATTTTCTAATACTTCTGCAGTAATTGGGTTCATGATTACTTTTTCTCTTGTAATAGTATAATTCAAGATTTCCTCATTTCTTTTAATTTCTATGTCTACTGTAGTTCCTTCTTCTCCCTTAATTTGGTCTGAAGCAATTTCCATGCCATCTACTCCAGAGTATTCAATTCCATTTACTTTAGTAATAATATCTCCTGATTTTAAACCGGATTTTTCAGCAGGTGAATTTTTTATTGGCGCGATTATTACAATTTCATCACTATTTTTATAAACTGACATATAAATACCAATTCCAACATAATTTCCCATTATATTAGCTTGAAATTCATCATATTCCTCTTTTGTTATATAAGCAGTATACTCATCACCCAGTGCATTGATATAACCACTAATTGCCCCTTCTTTTAATTTTTCATCATCTATTTCACCTAAATAGTATTGGTCTATAATGGTTCTAAGTTTAGAAATCTCAGCACCAATACTAGAATCATTATCCGATACTAAAATGTATTTAATATTTCCATCTGCTTTTAGGTATTTGTATAACACCACTGTAGTTGTTATGAATGTGATTAAAACTGATAAAATTACCAACATAATCGATCTATATATTTTTTGTCTCTTTTCTAAATTCATAGTTTCCTCCCATCACAAAATCTGTTATTATTATACTACAAAGAAATAAAATATAGTAATTATTTCTTACAAAAAAAGCAGCCAAGTCATATATATGGTTTCCTTGACTGCACTTTAGCTGATAAGAATATTATGGCAAATACTGTGTTGGATTAACTCTTGCCCCATTTACTCTTACCTCAAAATGAAGATGTGCACCATTTCTTGGGTAATTTGAACTAGGTCTTGGAAATACATTTCCAGTGTTTCCAACAGTCATAATTTGTTGTCCCTGTACTACAGTATCTCCACTCTTAACTAATCTTGAACCAGGTTTTCCATGTGCATATAGTGTCATTGTTCCATCATGGTGATTTATAATAATATACTCGCCATAGCTACTATATGAACCAATATAGTTTCCATTTGCATCATAATTTGGAATACTTCCATATGTTGTTTTAGATGTAACAACTGTTCCAGATTTCACTGCTACTACTGGTTTCCCATAATGTCCACCAAAATCAACCCCGCCATGTCCTGAATAACCATAAAACCCACAAGTAATATTATTTTTACTAGTTCCAGGTATTGGACTGATGTAACCGCACTCACTTGGCTTAACATTGGTATAGCCTCCATTTTGTCTTGCCTCTTCTTCTGCAATTCTTCGAAGTTCTGCTTCAATTGCTTGTTTTTCGGCTTCAAATTTTTCAATTTCTACTTGTAAGGCCTGCTCTTCTGCTGATAATTCACTTACCATTTGATCTTTAACTCGTTTTGCATCATACAATGCCCTGCTAGTTTCTTCTTTATTTTTTTTAGTTTGTTCTAGTTTTTCCTTGTTTTCTTCTAATCCATTTTTTTTGGCTTCTATTTCATTCTTTTTGTTTTCAATTTGTTCTAGCATGTCAGCATCAGCCTTTGCAATTTCACTTGCCAAATAGTAATTAGAAATAAAATCAACTAGTCCATCAGACCCCAATAAAATATCTAGAAAAGTGGTTTCTCCAGCTTCATATATAACAATTAACCTTTCTTTCATAGCTTCATCTTGCTTTTTATAATTTTCTTCTTCTACTGCAAGCTCTTCTTGAGCATCTACAATTTCTGCTTCTAAAGAAGATATTTCACTAGTTAATTGTTCAACTTGACTTTCATAATCACTGATTTGATAAATCAAGCTCTCTACCTCAGACAAAACATCTGATTTCTCATTTTGAATAGCTTCTTTTTCTTCTTTTTTTTGCTGGATTTGTTCATCAACTTGTTCTTTTTCACTATTTAATGTGCTACTAGTCGCTAATACAGATAACGGTATATTGCATGTTATTAATAATATTACCATGATACAACATAATTTATAAATTTTATTTGTCATCATTTAAACCTCCACTTAAATTTATTCCTCTATTTTTTTAAAAAATTTAAAGGCTGCACACACTCTCCGTTTACTCTTACTTCAAAATGAGCATGTGGACCAGTTGAGTAACCAGTAGATCCTACTTTTAGAACAATCTCCCCTCTTTTTACTTCTTGTCCAACATTGACCATTATTTCATCACCATGTGCATACAAAGTAGATATTCCTCCTCCATGGTCTATAACTACCATGTTTCCATAAGCACCATTTAATCCTGCCTTTATAACTACTCCATCAGCAGCTGCAATAAAGTTAGCTCTCATTGGTGCTCCTATATCAATCCCAGTATGTAATTTGTATACATGCAATATTGGATGAAGTCTCATTCCAAATTCAGATGTAATTCTTGTATACCCAGGTACCGGCCATGCCATAATTCCACCTGTATAGTCAGAGTCTATATTTGCCATAGTAAGCAATAAAATTTCAGATTCAACTTCTCTTACTTGTCTTTCATATTCTTCTATTTGTTCTTGTAATACTTTTTCTTCATCTGATAATTGATTTTTGTAATTATTTTGAAGAACTCTTGTATTCTCTAAAACAATAGATGTTCTTTCTCTGTTATTACGAATAGATTTTAATCTTTCTCGTTGCTCTTCTAAAGACTCCTTATTTGTTTCTATTTCATTTTTATCACGTTCTAGTTCTTCTAACAGTTCTGTATCATATTTTGCTATTTCAGAAATCAAGTAATAGCTTGAAATAAAGTCTGAAAGACTTTTGGAATTTAGCAATACATCTAAATAATTTGTTTCTCCTGATTCATATAAAACAATTAATCTTTCTTCCAAGGCTTTCTTTTGCTTGTTATAGCTTTCTTGTGAAATGGCTAGTTTTTTTTCTAGCTCTTCTATAGATAGTTTTAGCTCTTCGGTTTGTATGTTCAAAGTCTGTATTTCTTCTTCATAACCTATAATTCTTTCATTTAAATTCTGTATTTCCTGCATAACAGAGGAAATCTCTTCCTGTACTTGTGTTAATTCTTCGCTTTTCTCCTCTATTTGTGTGTTAATTTGATTTTGTTTTTCTTCAAGCTCCGTAAGATTACTTGCTAGACTCAAAATACTAAAGCCATTTAAGATTAGAACCATGATAATTATTATCACAAGATTCTTTTTCATTTTCTTCCTTTCTATACTTCTAAATATTTCTTCATGGAAATAGAACTACCAATAACACCAATTCCAATTCCTAGAACTGCATATACTACAACAATCATGGTAAACATTTCTTTAAATCCAAGTAAAGAAATATTAATAAGATTTTTTAATGAAGTATCCATTAATTTATCAGTTAATAAATTATACACTCCTCCCAAAATTAATAATGATATTAGTCCAGCTATAATACCAATAATAATTCCCTCTACAATAAATGGCCATCTGATAAAACTATTAGTCGCACCTACATACTTCATAATAGATATTTCCTTTCTTCTTGCATGAACAGTAAGTTTTATTGTATTTGAAATAATAAAAATTGATATTAATATTAAAAGCGCTAAAATAATAATACTAGTAATTCTAATTCCATTTGCAATACTTAATAATTTTCCCACTGTATCTTGGCTACTAGTAATATTTGCTACATTTTCAAATTGTGATACTGTATTTTCAATTTGTTGACTTAATTCTAGATTTGAAAATGTAACAACATAAGATGCTCTAAAAATTGTCATTTCATCTAGCAAATGTTGTTTATCTCCAAATCTTTCTTTCATTTGTGCTAAAGCATCTTCCTTGGTTTTGTAGCGAATGTTATTTACACCTTCTAAAGCAAGAATCTGCTCACCTAGTTCCTTTATTCTCTCTTCTGATGTATCATAATCAATAAATACTTCCATGCCCTGAGATTGCTCAACCTGCTTAATAACATGATTTATATTTTCAATAACTGCGAAAAATATACCAAATATAATCATTGTTGCACACATGATTCCTAAACAAGCTAAAGTTGATTTCATGTTCTTAAATACATTACGAAAACCTTCTCCAATTAAATAACCAACTATATTATATTTCACTGTTATACCCACCCTTACTATCTCTTATAATATTACCTTTGTCAATTTGAATAACACGTTTTTTCATTTTGTCTACAATATCTTTTGCGTGAGTCGCAACAACCACTGTAGTTCCTCTAAGATTAATATCATTTAGTAAATTCATAATTTCCCAAGCAGTATCTGGATCAAGATTCCCCGTTGGTTCATCTGCAATAATCATAGCAGGATTGTTTACTAATGCTCTTGCTAAAGCAACTCTTTGTTGTTCACCACCTGAAAGTTCATTCGGGTACACTTTTGATTTACCACTTAGTCCAACTAGCGAAAGTACCATTGGAACCTGTCTACGAATATGTTTTGGTGTAGCTCTTACAATATACATTGCAAAGGCCACATTATCATATACAGTTTTGTCTGGCAATAAACGAAAATCTTGAAATACAACTCCCATACTTCTTCTTAAGTATGGAACACGATTTGGCTTTAAAAAAGTAGTATCTTTACCATTAATAATAATATTTCCTGAAGTAGGTTCTTCTTCTTTTAAAATTAATTTAATCAAAGTTGACTTTCCGAGAGCCAGAAGCACCAACCAAAAAGGCAAAATCGCCCTTTTCTACTTTAAAATTTGCATTATGTACTGCTTCTGTTCCTGTATTGTACGTTTTTGAAACATTCCTAAATTCTATCATTTTTGCTCCTCATATTATATAGAAAATTATATATTTTCTCTTACATCATATCAATAAAGAAAAAAAAAAGCAAGCCTGTTTCTGCAAAAAAAAAGCACAAATTGTTTGATTTTAAACAATTTATACTTTTTTTCTTTTATTTTCTTATTTCTGAAAAATTCACATTAAATTCACATTAACAGCTTTCATGATATCTTCTGCTGTTATATTAAAATATTTCATTAGCTCTTGTGCTTTTCCGGAGCTGCCAAAAGTGTCCTTAATTCCCATTCGGATTAATTTAACCGGATATTCTTCTGTAAGTACTTCGGAAATAGCACTACCTAACCCTCCTATAACATTATGGTCTTCAATTGAAATTAATTTCTTTGTTTGCTTTGCACATTTTATAATTATTTCTTTGTCAATTGGTTTTATAGTATGCATATCTACAACCCTTATATGAACATTTTCTTCCTTTAATTTCTCTTTGGCTTTTAATGCTTCACATACAACAACACCAGTTGCAAAAACAGTAGCATCTGTTCCTTCTCCAATTTGAATTCCTTTTCCTATTTGGAATATTTGATTCTCATTATATATTCTTGGTGTATCTAATCTACATAATCTTATATAAACAGGACCATATATTTTAGATACTTCTTCTATCAGCCACTCAGTTTCAATATCATCAGAAGGACAAAAAACATTCATATTTGGAATAGTACGCATTAAACTTATGTCTTCAATCATTTGATGTGTTGCGCCATCTTCACCTACTGTAATTCCACTATGAGTAGCACATATTTTTACATTGTTTTTAGGGTAACATATGCTATTGCGTATTTGGTCATAAGCTCTACCGGCTGTAAACATAGCAAATGAACTTACATAAGGTATTTTTCCACAAGTTGCCATCCCTGCAGCAGTTGATAACATATCTTGTTCTGCGATTCCAATGTTAAAAAATCTTTCCGGGAAAGATTGCTTAAACAAACAAGTTTTAGTAGCTCCGGATAAGTCTGCATCAAAAACTACCACATTTTTATTTTTTTCACCTAATTTTACTAATGCTTCTCCATAACTTTGGCGAGTAGCTTTCTTTATTTCTTCATTCATTGTTTACCTCCTATCTTATACATTTTTCAATTCGCTTATTGCTTGCCTGTATTCAATGTCATTTGGTGCTTTACCATGCCACCCAACATTATTTTCCATAAAAGAAACACCTTTACCTTTTACAGTTTTTGCTATAATTGCAGTGGGCCTTTGCTTAACAGCTCTTGATTTATTAAAGGCTTCTAAAATATCTTTAAAGTCATGTCCATTTATATTAATTACTTCAAATCCAAAACTCTTAAATTTTTCATCAATTGGATATGGACACATAACATTTTCAATTTCACCATCAATTTGTAGATTATTATTATCTACAATTACGCATAGGTTATCTAGCTTATAGTGTGATGAAGTCATTGCCGCTTCCCATACTTGTCCTTCTTCTAGCTCTCCATCGCCTAGTAAACAGTATACGCGGAATCCTTCTTTATTTAATTTAGATGCCATTGCCATGCCATTAGCTATTGATAGTCCTTGTCCTAACGAACCTGTAGTCATATCTACCCCTGGTACTTTATTCATATCCGGATGTCCTTGTAATATACTTTCTATATTTCTAAAAGTTACTAATTTTTCCTTCTGAAAATAGCCCCTCTCTGCTAGAACAGCATAAAGAGTGGGAGAAGCATGTCCTTTTGAAAGCACAAAACGATCTCTGTTTCCTGCTTTTGGATTTTCTGGATTAATATTCATTTGATTAAAGTATAATGCTGTTAAAATTTCGACACAAGAAAGTGCACCTCCTGGGTGTCCTGATTTGCCACAATATACCTCTTCTATAATATTAATACGTACATTGTTTGCTATTCTTTTTAATTCCTCTATATCTGATATTTTCAAATAATCAGCCTCCTTTGTTATTCTTATTATTCTCTTTCAAAGTCGTCACTTTCATGAGTTAATCCAAAATCTATCTCTTTTGCCAAAGTTTCTATTTCTTTGGCAATTATCATAAAATTTTCTAATAAGGCATTACTATATTCATTTTCTGTATAATTATTAACTGAAATATCATATTTTGAAAAGTTCTTAAATTCTCTAATTGCAAAAAATGTGCTCCAAGATTCTATTGGTAATTTTGACATTCTACTACCTGGCAAAATTTTTACTTTTTGTAAGCAATCGTCTATAGTTTTTTTCCTCTGAAAGCCAGGATTCTCTAGTTGCATTCCATTATATCTTACTCTTGCTTCATAGGCACCAGTTGGTTCTTCATATGTTAATTTTATATCTTCCCAATTTGGTATTTGATAAATATCTCCTAATTTTACTTTCATATAGTCCAATACCATTCTATTTAGGAAATCATTTCCCTTAGTTATAAATCTTTGATGATTGTGTTCATAGCAATATAATAATTCCTCAAGGGAGGAAATTTCGCCACTAGCATCAACTTCAATATTAGGATTTATAGTTGTTGAATACTTCTTAAAAAATTCATATTCTAGTGATGTAATTCCGGGGTTTTCTTCAGATTCCATTTTTACTCTTTCTATACTGCTTATTATCAAATTTTTTACTTCTTCAAATTGTATATTTTGTTTATTGTTGTTAATAGAATCACTACTATATTCTATATTCTCTTGTTTTGACATATTAGATACAGTATAAAAATCCGCTTCTGTTTCTTCTTTACTAGGCTGTATTAATGTTTCATTTACATTATTTAAGCCTTCCCTGCCTATTACACTATTTTCTGTTTTATTTATTATTTTTGCAATTTGTAAGCCACTTACAACCAACCCTGTTGCTGCCAAAATTGCTAATATCTTTTTATGATCTTGTGCAAGTTGTCTCATTCTATTTAGCTGTGGATGTGGTGAAATATATCTCTGCAATCTTTTTGAGGTTTTCTCTCCAAATTTGTTTATTATACCTTCATATTTTTCTTTGTATCTTCCAAATAATTCTTCTGTTGTATAGTCTTCTATACGAGATCCATATCTAAATATGCTTTTTTCAAATGACAAATATGACAAATTCTTCATATCTGGTTTAATATCAGCCATTTCAATTACGCCATCTGCAGAAAATCTCCACACAATATTGGAATAATCTCTTGGATACTTATTCCCCCTCATACAAGTACCAACAAAAAGCGTCCCATAGTATTTAGAGTCACATAGTGGCATGAGATACAGTACAGGCCTTTCATCATCTATTTTTTTATATGCTTCACAAACCATAACTTTATTTTTTTTATTATTGACATTTTCACTCACATAAATTCCTCCCTATTTTATTTATTGATAATAATAAATTAATTAGTATATATTTTTTATTGGATTTCTAACAAGTAAATCATCTTATAAGGACATTATATATTAAACTTTTTTCAAATTCAATATATTATTCATGATACTTTTATACATCCTAGTTGAATTCTTATAATAATTAATGTATAATATCTATGTGGAGATACTATTTTTATATAAAGTGCAAAATATATGCGGGTATAATTTAATGGTAGAATGTCATGCTTCCGACCTGATAGTGCGAGTTCGATTCTCGCTACCCGCTCCAACAACGTTTCTGTTCGAACTAATAGAACAGATATACAGGAAAATATGATAATATGATTTAAATAATAAATTTGTAGAGGATAATTTATATGAAAAAAGCAAATAATAAATTTAGGGATATATGTATTGTTGCTTGTATATTTTTTATTGTAATTGGATTTGTAATTATAATATTAAAAGGAAATCATAAACCTGACATAGAAATAGATGAATTATATCAATATGGAGAAAAACTTGAAGGTATGGATATTGCTCCAAATACAATTGTAGCAAAAATATATGGTCAAGAAGTTTTATTTAGAGAAGTAGAAACTTATAGAAAATCAATTAATTATAGCATAGAAAATGGTAATACAGAAAGTATAAATAAAAATGCTTTTTATGAGGTGTTACAAAGAAAAGTATGTGTATATATAGCAAAAAAATACCCAGATTCAGTCACATATAATCTTAATGTAGAAAAAAACTTACAAAAGACAAAAGATGAATGGGAAAATGGATATGGTGAATATTCAGCAGAGGAATATAGAAAAAAGTTCCTAGAAACACTATGTATCGAGCCAGATGAAATTTGGCTAAATGATGATGAATTTTTGAAATATTTGCAATATATATCACAAGAACAGATGTTAATTGCTAAAGGTTTACAAATTTTAAATGATTTTAGTATAGAAAAACCAGAATTGGCTAATGATGAAGAATTAGATAAAAAAATTAAAGAATTAAATCAACTTAGAGAAGAACAAACTGCAGCAATTAATACTGGTAATTCAGAAACAGCACAAAGTTTAATGAAAGAAATTTTAGAATTACATGTGGAAATTAGAGAATTATATATGTGGAATTTAATTTTAAATTCTGATTTAGAACTATGTGTAGATAAAAATGAACTATCAAATACCGTTCCTGAAATATATACTAAGGAGCCAGAATCAAGCATCCAAGAAGATATAGACACAGAAGAACTAGAAAAATTAAATAATGATACTAATGAGCAAGCACAAGATGCAACTCAAAAAATACTAAATAATGAATTTTATCTTTCTGGAATAATATATGATATAGATGAGAATTATATTTATTTTTCTAAAGATTATTCAAAACGATATTATATTAATAAAAATAGTTTTTCTTATTTAAATGGAAGAACTACGGATAATATGAATGTGGTAGATATAAAAGTTGGCGATTATCTAAATCATGATAACAAAATAATCATTATATATAGAAATATTTCAGGAGATGAATTAAATCAAGAATTGTTATATAATTTAACTTTAACAGAAGCTGAAAGAATTATATTTGTAAATACTATAGAGATAGAAGATATAAAAATTACAGATAATAATACAGCAACTGTAAAAATAAAGTATGGAGATATAATTGGCAACGAATTAACTGATGAAACATTTTATACAACTGTAGAATTTAATTCTAATACTAAATTCTATAGTAAAGGTAATAATATAAATTCTATAAATGATTTAGAATATGCAAAAAACAATATTAATTCTATTGTTTTAGATAGGAATACAATTAATAAGGAAAGTCCCGCAATTGTACGTATATTTGAATCAACAGATAATTAAAAATGTTCTCTTTCTTAGAATGAGAACATTAAAGTTTAATATTTATATAAAATAAAAAACTTACGAACTTTTGTAGTTCGTAAGTTGTATTCAAATGGAGCGGATGTCGTAGATATCTACAACTTTTTACTCTCTTAACGATTGATACAAATATCAATCAGTTTTATTTATTATATCATTTTTTTAATAAAATACAATATAAATGACTAAAAAATTCGATGTTATAAAACCAAAATATTATGAAAAATCTTTACAATAGCCTTATTTTCTAGTATAATTATGTATTGTAAAAGAGGTAATTTAAATGACAAAAATATATGATTGGAAAAATAATATAAAAGAAAATGAATTAAATAATGTTATAGAAACTTTAAAAAATAATGAATTAGTTATACT
>CALXYG010000050.1 GCA_944392885.1 uncultured Clostridia bacterium | reverse complement strand
AGTAATTCTATAATAGCTTCCCTTTGCCTACTATGTTTTTCCAAAACAATTCCGCCTTTCTTTTTTAATAACAATTATCATTATCTGATATCTAAATAATTTTGTCAATACTTTTTTTAATTTAAATTACGTTTTTTGCCACCAAAACTTAAAATTTTTTTAAATTCCTTTTCTTTTTTGAATTAGTATGTTAAAATACAAAATAGATTAATTTTCTACAAAAGATTTAAGGAGGCTTTGATTATGGATTTTAAAAAATGCGCAAGATGTGGCTGTTTTTTCGTTTCAGAAGATAATGTTTGTTGTAATTGTAAAGCTAAAGATAGATTTGACTCTATTAAATTACAAAATTATTTGGAAGAAAATTCTTCACCTACTTCATTAGAACAGATTTCAATTGAAACTGGTATTTCAGTTAAGAACTTGAGCCGTTTTGATGAAGTCCAAAAATTAGATAGTTATTTAAATAACAATTTTTCTGGTACAAATATTAGTATTGAGTTATAAGAATTGTTTTGCTTGACATTTATATGTCTATATGAAATGCATTTTCTATAACTAAATAGGATTATTAGTCTAAACATTCTAATAATCCTATTTTATTTTATCCAATCCTCCTTTTAGTGAATATATTTGTTCATAGCCTAGTTGCTTTAAATCTTTTACTGCTTTTTTACTTCTGCTACCACTTTGACAATACACTAAAATAATTTCTTTTTTATCTTTTAAATTTATACTTGCCTTTTTTTGAATTTCATAACTTGGAATTAGTATTGCTCCATTTAAATGTCCTTCTTTATATTCTTGGGGACTTCTTACATCTAATAAAATAGCGTTTGGGTTTTCTCTTTTTATTTTCTTTAATTCTTCAAAATTTACTTCTTCCTGATTAAAATTTCTTTTTTCTTTCATTACCTTTTTTTAATATGAATATATTTTTCTTTATTATTCATACCACCCCTTCTTTCAGTTGCCCTTATTGTATTTATATGTAGAAAAAAACAAAAAAGTGTCTATTTTTGTAAACACTTTTCCATTTTAATTTATTGTTTATATCTTTTTTATTATTTTACTTTTATTCTCTTTTCATAATTTGAGATTAAATATGCAAAAACAAATAGTATAATCGCAATCATAGAAGCAATTGTAGTATTGTTTATTTGCACATTAAAAATAGATATTAAAGTTAAATATAATATTTCTCCTAAAAGCGTAATTCCGAGCACGGCACCTATAACTTTTGTAGTTCCTAGCGAATGATACCTTACTCCAAAGAATACTAAAATTAGCACTCCAGCAATTCCTACTACAATATAATATAGTTGTATTAAATCTCTTCCCCTTACATTTGAGTTATAATAAACTTCTATGTCTTCTACTGTAAGTTCTGTTTCATATTTTTCGTTTAATTTAGTTACAAATGCTTCCTTTTGTTCTTCATTAATTTCTCTTAATGTAATAGAAATTCCATCTTGGAATGCACCAGCTTTTTGTAAAATTACCTCTTTTCCACTAAATATTTCATTTGCTATGGATTTTATATCATCTATCTCAAAGTTTTTTCCCATATACACTTCAAGTCTTACGTTTTTAGAATAATCTAAACTATATTTAAATTTATTCATAGCAATAATACTAATCCCTATTGCTAAAATAATGGCAAATACAAATATCGTTTTAATAATTGATTTTTTCTCCATCATTCATCCTCCTTACTGTTTTTGCATAATATTTTGCGTTATAAGCAAATTATATGCTAACATAAGAACATTTCCCCAAAATAGTGCCATTCCAAAGCTATTAATAGCAACGGATGTTCCAAATACAAATACTATTGCTACAAAATACATTGGTATACTTAATATTATGTAGTGAGTCATTAGTTCTTTAAAGTTTCTTCCTAATTTATTGTGAACAACTGCATTTAAGAAAATATACTCCCATATTGAGATAATTGTTATTGCTATAATAGTATTCATAGAAAAAATACAATTAGTAAAACGTAATATCAATAATAAACATGCTATAAAACCGACCCATGAAATTCCTGCCAGTAGCCCATCTGTTCTATAGCGGAATACAAGATATATTATCATAATGGCAATAACAGTTCCTACAATAATTACTAAATTTAATATCTGTTGAGAGTTAATTGCAGAAGAAAGTGTATTATTGTAACCAATTTCATATTCGATTGGCAACTCACCATTTTTTATAATTGTTGCAATCATTTGCCCTTGTTCAACATATGTTGCAAGTTCTATGGTTGATGTAGTGGCATTTCCAATTGGAATCTGTAATTCTCCTGTTGACATGGTTTGCCCAAAATATGTGTTCATTATAGTTTCATCATCTAATGTAATTAATACATTTTTTGTGCTTGTATTTCCTTCTTCGTCTGTTGTTTCTATATATGTTTTGCTAATTTCCTCTAATTTAGCTTTTCCTTCTTTATCAAACGTTATTACTAAATATACTGTTATAGAACCTGTTTCTCCTGTATATGTTACAATTTGTGAATCTTTTATATTTTTATTGTCTAATAACGCTTCACTTGTCTGGCTATCTTTTATTAGAAATTCACCTTTGCTACTAATTGTCTGGATATATGTATCTACATAATCATCCTCTTTAAATTCAATAACAAAATTTCCGTCTTCATCTTGTCTAATATGATATTCTCCTACTCCTAAGTCATTAAGGCGATTTTTTATAATACTCTTTGCCTTTTTATAATTTTCTGCTGTTCGTATTTCTTCTTTGTTTATAAGAACTTCTCCGAGAAGTTATGTTTTCTTCTTCTGAATGTTCCTCTCCTTCTTCATGTGTATGTTCAATTTCGTTTCCATTCTCATCATAATATACAATTTCAGTTCCTTGGTTCACATCTAAACGGATTACTCTTTTTTCACCAAAATCCATTCCCAATATGTATTCTGGAAGTATATTTTCCATTTTATTTAATTTTTTTTGATAAATTCCTATAAATGAAACAAGCATAATTAACAAAATAACAAGAACAAGTGCAATTATTTTTAGTTTGTTTTTTTTCATGTTTGTATTTCCTCCTATAATAGTTTTGTGTCATTAATAATTAATTCAAACCATATTTTTAGAAACTTTGCTGCATATTTACTCATCATGGTTCTTTCCATAAATATCTCAAAATAATCTAATACTGGGCAAATGTTGTTATCAATTGTTAAGTCTAATGTAACTATTCTTTTTTCAACATTCAATTTAAGCTGTGCATCTGTCACTGCATAGTTTACTCTGTCATGAATATCAAAATTTGACATATTTTTCTTACATACCCTATCTCTATGTACATCAGATTTGTCCGCTAAAATTAAAGCTGCTGATATTTCACTTACTGCTGTTCCAGTTTCTTCATCGTGGTTTCCTATTGCCATCATGATTTCTGTTCTTTCTTTTATATCCATTCCCATATCTTTTAAGATGTTGTAAGCGATAATAGCTCCGCTATGAGCATGGTCAACACGGTTTACACAATTTCCAATATCATGTAGATACCCTGCTATTTTAGCCAGTTCTACTTTTCTTTCATTATAACCTAAATCTTTTAGAATTTTACCAGCTCTTTCTGATACAATCTGGATGTGTCTAATTGAATGTTCAGTATAACCTAATACATCAAGTTGTTTTTGTGCTCCTATTACTAGCTCTTGTACTTCTTGATTCTGCTTTACATCCTCTAACTCTATCAAATGAATGTCCCCTTCCTATATCAATCTTTTTAGATTTTATCTTAATTTGAAAAAAATAGCAACCATTTTTTTAATAAATATCGCTTCTGAACTTTTTTCTTTGTCCTTTCAATTTAACTTATGTATGTTTAGGTTCTACAATAAGTGTAAAAATTTTTCCTGCGCAATATTTAAAAAATCAATGGGACACTATGAAAAAATTTTTTCCAACTAAAATACCCCATTGACCTTTTCTATTTCAAAAAGCCTTTTATAATTTCTTCTTCTGCCTCTTTTTCAGTAAGTCCTAGTGTCATTAGTTTCATTAATTGTTCTCCTGCAATTTTTCCAATAGCAGCTTCATGTATTAAATTTGCCTCTACATTATTTGCTACAATTTCAGGTATTGCAATTACTTTTGCGCTGTCTTTGATAATTGCATCACATTCCACATGGCCAAAACATTTTGTGTTTCCTATTATTTTTGATTCGAATTGTTGGCATGACTTTTCTGTTGCAACTGATCTTGAGGTTACTTTTGTGCTTGCATTTTCACCTTTGAGTTCTACTTCAAATATTGTTTTTGCATATTGTGCTCCACCTGTCATGATTTTTTCAGAAATTACTAAATTTGTATTTACACCCAGCTCTCCTTTTGTTATGCGAATACTATGGTCTACTCCTTTTATTTGCACTGTTTCCATCTCCAAATTGCTACCTTGCTTTAGATATACTTCTGTTACCGGATTTAAAATTCGTTTTCCATCTCCTGTGCCCTCTCCATAATGTTTTTCAACGTATTTTACTTTTGCCCCTTCTTCTAAGAAAAATCGATGAATTCCGTCATGCTGTGAATCTTTATGATGATCATTATGAATACCACATCCTGCAATAATAACTACATTAGCATTTTTTCCAATATAAAAATCATTGTATACAATATCATTAAGTCCACTTTCTGTAATAATAACCGGAATGTGTACAAATTCATACTTTGTATTTTCCTTAATATAAATGTCAATACCTGGTTTATCTGTTTTTGTTAAAATGTTAATATTAGGCGTTACTTTTCTTTCAATGCCTTGCCCATTTTTTCGGATGTTATAAGCTCCTTCAAATTCAGAGGTGTCTGCTATTTTATTTAGTAATTCTTTGTCTACGTTTTCCACTTTTATTTCCTCCTAACTTACAACATACTGGTTTTGAAAGCACTAGTGGTAAAATTTCAGTCTTTTCACCTTTTCTTTCTATCTTTCCTTCTTTCATAAGCAATATTTCATCTGCAATTTCTAATATTCTTTCTTGGTGAGAAATAATAATAGTTGTTCCTTTGGTTTCCTTTCTCATCTTTTCAAACACTTGAATCAAATTTTGGAAACTCCATAAATCAATTCCTGCCTCAGGTTCATCAAAAATCGTAAGTTTGGATTTTTGTATAGAAATAGTCGCTATTTCTATTCTTTTTAGTTCGCCACCTGATAAAGAACTATTTACTTCTCTATCTACATATTCATTAGCACACAGTCCTACCCTAGATAAAATTTCACATGCTTCCTTTTTTGTAATATCCTTTTGTGCTGATAACTTCAGTAAATCATATACTGTGATTCCCTTAAATTTAACTGGTTGCTGAAAAGCAAAGCCAATTCCTTTTTTTGCTCTTTCATAAATAGGTAATTTTGTAATATCCTCTCCATTCCATAATATGCTTCCGCTATCTGGTTTTTCAATTCCCATTATCATTTTTGCTAAAGTAGATTTTCCAGAACCGTTTGGTCCTGTTATAACAATAAATTTATCTGTTTCTAATGTTACATTTACATGTTCCAATATTTTTTTATTATCTCTTGTAAAACACAGATCTTTTATTTCTAACATTTTCTCTCCTCTCTTACATATGTGTTATATTTTCCCCCCACCAAGTACAACATTTTCATTATAAAAAACAATTGATTGCCCTGGTGTTACTGCTCTTTGTGGTTCTTCAAAAACTACCTTTATTGTTCCATTTTCAGTGGGAAATATAGTAGCTTTTGCCTCTTTTGCAGTATATCTTGTTTTAGCCATTATTTGTTTTGGTTTTGTATAGGTTTTATCTAATAGCCAATTTACTTCTGTTGCTTCTATTTCTCTGCAATATAATTTTTCTTCTTCCCCTACTATTAATTCGTTTTTTTCTGGTCTAAATCCTATTACAAACAATGGTGTTTTATGTGATATACCAAGTCCTTTTCTTTGTCCAATTGTATAATTGTACAAACCTTTATGTTTTCCTAGTATTTCTCCTTCTGTTGTTACGATGTTCCCCTCTAATTTCTTAAAATTAGCATATTTTTCTAGAAAATCTTTATAGTTTCCATTTGGAATAAAACAAATATCTTGGCTATCTGGCTTTGTAGCTACTGGTAAATTGTATTTAGCTGCTATTGTTCGAATTTCTGCCTTTTCCTTGTATTCACCTAGTGGTAGTAGTATTTTTTCGATTAGCTCTTTTGGAATATTCCATAACACATAACTTTGGTCTTTATGAAGTGAATTTGATTTTTTTAAAACTACTTGTCCATAGTTTGTATCAAATTCTGTTTTTGCATAGTGCCCTGTTGAAATATAATCACATTTTAGTTCTTGTGCTTTTTGCCACATAGCTCCGAATTTTAAATATCTATTACACTCAATACAAGGATTTGGTGTTTTACACTTAGCATAGCAATTGCAAAAATCTTTTATAACATGATTTTCAAATTCTTTTATAAAATCAAATGTATAGTGTGGTATTTGTAAATAGTCACAAATTTTTTTTGCATCTTGTGCAATATAAAGGTTAGATCCACCTTCTGTTTCCCATAAATTCATGGTTATTCCAATAACTTCAAATCCCTGTTTTTTTAAAACAATTGCTGCTACGCTACTATCTACGCCTCCGCTCATTCCTAATAATACTCTCTTTTTCATGTTACCTCTTTTTACTATAATTTTAAAGACCGCTATTAGTAATTATATATATAATCAGATATATTAGACAACCAATAGGTAAAAATATTAGCAAATAACAAAATCCCCACATTAATTTATCAGCAAATTTTGTTATAGCAGTTATTTTTTTTCTTGTTTTTTTAAATTCTGGTCTATCTAAATTGGCGCCATATTCCTTTATGTTTTTCTCATTTTTTTCTCTTTGCCATTTTTCTAGTTCTTCCCAATCTTCTTTATTTTCCATTTATACCCCTCTTTTATTTTTATAGTATATCAAATTAAATAAAAAAACGCAACAAAAAGGAGAACTCACTTGAATTTGTTTTTAACGCAAGTAACTTCTCCATTTTTAATTTCAATATTATTTCATTGCCTCTTCTATTGCTACTGCAACAGATACAGTGGCGCCAACCATTGGATTGTTACCCATTCCAATTAACCCCATCATCTCTACATGAGCAGGTACAGAAGATGAACCTGCAAATTGTGCATCTGAATGCATTCTTCCCATTGTGTCTGTCATACCGTAAGAAGCAGGTCCTGCTGCCATATTATCTGGATGAAGTGTTCTTCCTGTTCCACCACCAGATGCAACAGAGAAATATTTTTTTCCGTTTTCTATTCTTTCTTTTTTATAAGTTCCTGCTACTGGATGCTGGAATCTAGTTGGGTTTGTTGAGTTACCTGTAATAGAAACATCTACATCCTCCAGCCACATAATAGCAACTCCTTCACGTACATCATTTGCTCCATAACAACGAACTTTGCTTCTTTCTCCAGTAGAATATGCAATTTCTTCTATAACATTTACTTTTCCGGTAAAAAAGTCAAAATCTGTTTTTACATATGTAAATCCGTTTATTCTTGAAATTACTTGTGCTGCGTCTTTTCCTAAACCATTTAAAATAACTCTTAAAGGTTCTTTTCTAACTTTGTTTGCAGATTTCGCAATCCCAATTGCTCCTTCTGCTGCTGCAAAACTTTCATGCCCTGCTAAAAAAGCAAAACATTTTGTGTCTTCTGAAAGTAGCATAGAAGCTAAATTTCCGTGTCCCAGTCCTACTTTTCTATCATCTGCAACAGAACCAGGAATACAAAAAGCTTGCAATCCTTCTCCTATTGCTTTTGCTGCCTCATATGCTTTTGTACAGCCACTTTTTATTGCAATAGCAGCCCCCAATGTGTATGCCCAACATGCATTTTCAAAACAAATTGGTTGTACTCCTTTTACGATGTCATATGGGTTAAGTCCCTTTGCTTTGCAAATATTAAGAGCATCATCAAAATCCTTAATTCCGTATTTTTCCATTACCGGTTTTATTTGTCCAATTCTTCTTTCATACCCTTCAAATAGTGCCATTTTCGTTCCTCCTTAAATTCTTTATTATATTCATTTTTATTCTTTTCTAGGGTCTATTTTCTTAACTGCTTCTTCAAATCTTCCATATGTACCACTCGCCTTTTCAATTGCTTCTTGTGGTTCAATTCCCTTTTTAATATTTTCCATCATTTTTCCTAGGTTCACATACTTGTAACCGATAATCTGATTCTCTTTGTCTAGTCCTATTTCTACAATATATCCTTCTGCAAGTTCCAAGTATCTTGGTCCTTTTTCTAATGTACTATAAATTGTGCCAACTTGACTTCTATGGCCTTTTCCTAAATCTTCTAATCCTGCTCCTATTGTAAGTCCACCCTCAGAAAAAGCAGATTGTGTTCTACCATATACAATTTGTAGGAATAGTTCTCTCATTGCAGTATTAATAGCATCACAAACTAAATCTGTATTTAATGCCTCTAATATTGTTTTTCCTACTAATATTTCACCAGCCATTGCAGCTGAATGTGTCATTCCAGAGCATCCAATTGTTTCTACTAATGCTTCTTGAATAATTCCTTCTTTTACATTTAAAGTTAGTTTACATGCTCCCTGCTGTGGTGCACACCAGCCAATTCCATGTGTTAATCCAGAAATATCTTTGATTTCTTTAGATTTTGTCCACTTTCCTTCTTGTGGGATTGGCGCTGGCCCATGGTCTACTCCTTTTGCTACCTTGCACATTTCTTCTACTTCCTTTGAATAAATCATATTTTTAGCTCCTTTCAAAGTATATATTAATTAGGCATTCCTAATTTTTGACATTTAATATTTGATTTTTTTCTGTAATTTTTTCAGATTCATTTTTTTCTTCAGTTTCAGTAGATATATTTATATCATAATCAATTATTCGTTTATTACTGTTTTGATAAATAGGTTCTTGATACAAGTCTTTTTTTTCGTTTTCCTGCCTGTTTTGCATATATCGATTTAGTAATTCGCGTTCTTTTCGGTTATATGTACATAAATCTTTTTGTAAATGTTCATATCTCCAAATGATATGTCTTTCATAATTAGAGTATGGAGATAGACTTAAGTCATCAAAATTATATTCTATAGAAAATTTGTAATTTTCTATAGAAAGTGTTAAATTGGTCCATACTTTTTGCCCAGACTCTATTGTTTCTTCTCGAAGTTTCTTTATTGTTTTATATAAATCATTAATTAATTTAGAATATACTTCATCTTCTATATTAAACTTATTTGGAATTTCATATACATTAACAGGTCTTTTCTTTAATATTCCTTTTGGAAAATAATAAAAATACATTTCTCCTATTGGCATACCTTCAACTTGTTCCATAATAGATGCATATAAATATATTTTATCAAATTTTTCAGGAATCATATAAAATAACTGATTTTGTATATCCGAATACAATTTTTTCATCTTGGGTGTTTCTTTCAAACCGCTTCCCCCTTTGAAACGTTTTATTGCTGCATCTTTATTTTATTATTAGGCTTTCACCTGTCATTTCTTTTGGCTTTTCTAGTCCCATACTATCTAATATGGTAGGTGCCAAATCTGCTAGTTTTCCTTCTTTTAATTTCACTTTATCCATTCCTACTAAAATTAGAGGCACAACATTTGTTGTATGTGCTGTATGTGGCTCTCCAGTTTTATAATCTATCATTTGCTCTGCATTTCCATGATCTGCTGTAATAAATAAAATACCGTTTACTTTTTGAATAGCATCTAATACTCTAGCTACACATGCATCTATAGTTTCAACAGCTTTTATAGCAGCTTCTAAACTTCCTGTATGCCCTACCATATCACAATTAGCATAGTTTAAAATAATATTGTCATATTTTTGTGATAATATTGCTTCTACTACTTTATCTGTTACAAGGTTAGCGCTCATTTCTGGTTTTAGATCATATGTTTCCACTTTAGGCGAAGGTACTAAAATTCTGTCTTCTCCTGGATATTGTTTTTCTTCTCCACCATTAAAGAAAAACGTAACATGTGCATATTTTTCTGTTTCAGCAATTCTAAGTTGAGTCATTCCTTTTTTACTAATATATTCACCAATTGTATTTTTAATTTCTGATTTTTTAAATGCTATATTAACATTTGGCATTGTCTCATCATAATTAGTAAAACATACAAAATTTAAACTGAGTAATTTTTTTTCAAATTCTTTAAATTCGTTGTCCACAATTGCTCTTGTAATTTCTCTTGCCCTATCGGGTCTAAAATTAAAGAAGATTACAGAATCATTTTGTGCAATTGTTGCAATTGCCTTTCCATCTGCTCCTATTATTACAGTTGGTTTTACAAATTCATCAAAAACTTCTTGTTGATATGAACTTTCTATAGCATGAATTGAACTTGCACTTTTTTCTCCCTCTCCATTAACCAATGCATCATAGGCTTTTTGGATTCTTTCCCAACGCTTATCTCTATCCATTGCATAAAATCTTCCCATGATGCTCGCAATTTTACCAACACCTTTTTCTATCATCTTTTTTTCTAATTCCGCTATATAAGTTTCAGCAGATGCTGGCGGAGTATCTCTTCCATCTAAAAAACAATGTACATAAACATCTTCAAAATCTTTCCTTTTTGCAAGTTCTAGTAATCCATATAAATGGCGTATATGACTATGTACTCCTCCGTCTGATAATAATCCCATAATATGCAATTTACTATGATTTTTTTTGCAATTATCAATTGCAGCAACAAATTCTGGTATACTGAAAAAATCACCATCTTCTATCGACTTTGTAATTTTAGTTAGTTCCTGATATATAATACGTCCTGCTCCTATATTTGTATGTCCAACTTCTGAGTTACCCATTTGTCCTTCAGGAAGTCCAACATCTAATCCACTTGTATGGATTACAGTGTTTGGATATTGTTTCATTAATTTGTCAAGTGTTGGTGTTTTTGCAATTGCTATTGCATTTCCGTTTTTCTCCTTGTTTACTCCAAATCCATCTAGAATCATAAGCATTGTAAGTTTTTTATCCATCTTCTTTTCCTTCCTTTTGAATGTATCTTTGTAAAAGAATATACAATTATACATACATTATATTACTTTATTTAAAATGTTTACAGTTTATATTGTAGCAATTTTGCTGAATTCTTCTACATCTAAACTTGCTCCTCCAACTAGCCCGCCGTCAATGTTTGGCATACTAAATATTTCTTTTGCATTAGTTGACTTAAGGCTTCCTCCATATTGTATTATAACGCCTTGACTTGTTTGTTGTCCATACATTTCTAATAATTTACTACGAATAGCTTTTATTGCGTTTTCTGCGTCTTCTGCTGTCGCTGTTTTTCCTGTTCCAATTGCCCAAATTGGTTCATAAGCGACAATTATACTTTTTAATTGTTCTGATGTTATATCTTTTAATGCATATTGTATTTGTTCTGTGATAATTTCATTTGTTTTACCACTTTCCCTTTGTTCTAGACTTTCTCCTACACATACAATTGGTTTTAAATCATATTTTAGTGCAGCTTTTATTTTCTTATTTACTATTTCATTTGTTTCTAGAAAATATGCTCTTCTTTCAGAATGACCTATAATAACATATTCAACTCCTATTGATTTTAGCATTTCTCCTGAAACTTCTCCTGTATAAGCTCCTTTTTCTTCAAAATGCATATTTTGAGCACCTATTTTGATATTTGTATTTTGTGCAGTCATAAGCGCATAAAACAAATCTGTATATGGTACACAAAGAATTATTTCGTTACCTGTTTCTTTTACAAGTGGTTCTAACTTCTGAATAAAATCGATTGTTTCATTTGGAAGTTTATTCATTTTCCAATTTCCAGCAATTACTTTTCTTCGCATTTTCTGTTTACCCCCTTTTTTAAGTTAAAAACCTATTTTAATTTTCTTTATTTATTTTGTAGTGCTTCTATCCCTGGCAATTTCTTTCCTTCTAAGAACTCAAGTGAAGCTCCTCCTCCAGTGGAAATATGCGTCATTTTATCAGACAATCCCATTTTCTCGATTGCTGCTGCTGAGTCTCCTCCACCAATAATAGTAACTGCATCTAATGTAGATAGTAATTTTGCAACCTCATAAGTCCCTGTTTTAAATTTATCAAATTCACATACTCCAAGTGGCCCATTCCATACTACCGTTTTTGCTCCTTGTAATGCCTCTTCAAATAATTTTATAGTGTCTGGACCTATGTCTAAGCCTTCCCATCCATCTGGTATTTCCTGCGAATGTACAAACTTATCTTCTGCATCATTTGAATATTCTGTTGAAACATGTGTATCAATTGGTAGCATAAGTTTTACACCCTTTTCTTTCGCTTTTGCTATTAGTTCTTTTGCCAATTCTAATTTATCGTCTTCACAGATGGATTTTCCGATTTTATGACCGTTGTGCTTTTAAAAAAGTAAATGCCATTCCACCGCCAATAATTAAGGTATCTACTTTATCTAATAATCTTTCAATCACTCCAATTTTGTCTGAAACTTTTGCTCCACCTAAAATAGCAACAAATGGTTTTTCTGGATTTTCAAGTGCTGAACCTAAAAAATTCAATTCTTTTTCTATTAGAAATCCGGATACAGCTGGCAAAAATTCTGCTACACCAGTTGTAGAGCTGTGCGCTCTGTGTGCAGTACCAAAAGCGTCATTAACATAAACTTCAGCAAGTGATGCAAAAGCTTTTGATAATTCTTCATCATTTTTTTCTTCTCCTGGTTCAAATCTAACATTCTCTAATAAAACAATCTCTCCATTTGTCATTGATTGAGTTGTAGCCTTTGCATTTGTTCCTACAACATCTTGTGCTAATTTTACTTTTTTGCCTAATAGTGTAGATAGTTCCTGTGCTACAGGTCTTAAAGAGTATTTAGGATTCACTTCTCCTTTTGGCCTTCCTAAATGTGAACATAGAATTACTTTGGCATCTTGTTCTAATAAATATTTTATAGTTGGTATTGCAGCAACAATTCTGCGATTATCTGTAATTACACCATTTTCATTTTGTGGTACATTGAAGTCACATCTTACTAGCACTTTTTTTCCTGTTACGTCAATATCTCTTATTGTTTTTTTGTTCATTTATTTTCAACTCCTTTTTTAAATAATTAAATCGAAAGATAGAAGTCGGAAGCTTAACTTCCGATTTCTAATCTCCGATTTCCAAATTACGATTTTGTTGCAATATAACATGCTAAATCTATTAACTTATTTGAATAGCCCCATTCATTATCATACCATGCAACTAGTTTTACAAAAGTATCTGTTAGGGCAATTCCCGCTTTACTATCAAAAATAGAAGTATGGCTATCATGTATAAAGTCTGAAGAAACAACATCTTCATCTATATATTCTAGAATTCCTTTTAGCTCATTTTCAGAAGCTTTTTTTACTACTGCACAAATTTCTTCATAGGTTGCCGGTTTTTCTAGATTACATGTTAAATCTACTACCGATACATCAATTGTAGGTACTCTAAACGCCATACCTGTTAATTTACCATTTAACTCTGGAATTACTTTTCCTACTGCTTTTGCAGCTCCAGTTGAAGAAGGTATAATATTAGCTGCTGCAGCACGCCCACCTCTCCAATCTTTTTTTGATGCACCATCTACTGTTTTTTGTGTAGCAGTTGTACTGTGTACAGTTGTCATAAGACCATCTTTAATTCCAAAATTGTCATTAATTACTTTGGCAAGTGGTGCTAAACAATTTGTTGTGCAAGATGCATTTGAAATAATGTTCATGCTTGGATCATATTTTTCATTATTTACTCCCATAACAAACATAGGTGCATCTTTAGATGGCGCACTAATTATAACTTTTTTAGCTCCTGCTTCTATGTGAGCATTTGCCTTTTCAATAGTAGTGAATACCCCTGAACATTCCAAAACATAATCTACTCCGTCTGCTCCCCAGGGAATGTTCTTTGGATCCATTTCGTTATATACTTTAATCTCTTTTCCGTTTACAATTATTTTCCCTTTTTCTGATTTTACATCTCCTTTAAATCTTCCGTGTACAGTATCGAATTTTACCATATATGCCATATATTCTTCTGTAATAAATGGGTCATTAATAGCAACAACCTCTACTCCTTCTTTTTCTAATGCTGCTTGAAATGTTAAATTTCCAATTCTTCCGAATCCATTGATTCCAATTTTAACTGACATAAAAAAATTCCTCCACTCCTGATGCTTTATTTGCACCATAAAAATTTGGTATTTTAACCTTCCTTATTGTATACGAAAAAAAAACACTTTTCAAGTACTTATATTGAAACTTTTACATTACTTATATGTTTTAAAATTTATTTTGCGTTATTTTTGTTTATACATTGCTCTCTTTTTTATCTCTTGTTTTGTGTTTTTTTTATGTTTTTGATTGACAAACTCTTTTTTAGGTTATATGATTTAGTTTGTTAAATATATTTTGAGAGGAGATTTTATTATGTTTAAAAAAACACAAAAGATGTTTGCTATTATTGTTTTAATGTTTATGATAATAGCAACGACCTGTTACGCAACAGATGATACTGCAGTTGTTACTAGTGAAACTGTTACAACTCCTGAAGAGAGTGCTACTACTGATACTGCTACTAATGAGGAAATTACAGATTCCACTACTGAAGATGAAACTACAGATTCTACTGTTGATGAAACCTTGTCAAGCGAAGATTTACATGAGGATGATTTATACCAATTTGGTGATGAGATATCAGTTGCTAATCTAGTTGATGGTAATGCGTATCTTATGGGAAGAAATGTTACTATTTCAGGAAAAATTGGTGGAGATTTATTTGTACTTGCTGATACTATAACCTTAACAGCTGATAGTTACATTTATGGAAACCTTTTTGTTTGTGCTAACAATATCGTAATCGACGGTATTGTTTGTGATCTTTATTCTATTAGTAGCAATTTATCTATGTCTGAAACTGGTATTGTTTTAAGAGATATGAGAGCTACAAGTAGTTCTATTACACTTAATGGAAGTGTTGGAAGGAATTCACATATTTCATCTGATTCACTTACTGTAGGAGAAACAGCACATATTTATGGTGATTTAAATTATTCTTCAAAAGAGGCTATTCAAGTTCCTTCTGGTTCTGTAGATGGAAGTATTAACTATACTGAATTATCCGAATCTACAAACACTAATGTACTTTCTTATATAATGAATTTTGTTTACACATTAATCTACACATTAGCTGTTTTGTTAATTATGATTTTACTTGCTCCTAACTTCTTAAAGAAACTAAAGGATGTAGTTTCTAAAAAATCTCTAATTTCATTTGCTGTAGGTATAGGAGTTCTTGTATTACCAATTCCTGTTTCAATATTACTTATGCTTACTGTTATAGGTACACCAATTGCATTTTCTATTATCGCAATTTGGGCATTTTTGGTATTTGGTCTTTCTTTTGCAATCACAGCAATTGCCCTTGGAAACTTAATTGGAAGCAAAGTTGCAATTTTAGGTAAAGCTCACAATTTATTGAGTATTATTTTAATTACACTTGTACTTTGGGGCTTATTACAAATTCCAGTATTTTTAGTACAATTTATATTAAGTACATTCATTTCTATTTTCGGTTTAGGTTACTTATTTGTTACAGCATTTTTAAACAGAAAAAAAGAAGAAGCATAAGAGTTGTATAAGGATTTGTCTATGTAAAAATTTCCTATGCAATTTCAAGTACAATAAAAAAAGTGGCTTTTGCCACTTTTTTATTCTATTTGCGAAATGCCTTTCTTATACTTTATAACTTTTCAAGTCTTGTATCATTTTCTTTTTATCTTCCGAATTTATGATAGCACTTCCTACTACTGCAATATCACATCCACACTCTCTTACCTTTTGAATCGTATCTAAATTAATCCCTCCATCAACCTCAATATAATAATCTAGCTCTTCTTTTTCTGAATAAAGTTTTAATTCCTGTATTTTAGGCAACATTTCCTCAATGAATTTTTGGCCACCATATCCAGGTTCTACGGTCATAACTAATGCTAGGTTTAAATAATGCAAATAATTTTTTATTTCTTCAACTTTTGTCGATGGTTTAATTGATATTCCAACCTTTACACCTTCTTGCTTTATTTTCCTTATTGTTTCTTCTAACTTTGTTTTATTCTTGAAACTTTCATAATGAATAGTAATATAAGCAGGCATAAGAGATAAATATTCGTTCAAATAATTTTCTACATTTTCTACCATTAAGTGAATATCAAGTGGTATATTAGAAATATGTTTAATAGTTTGAGCATATTCTAACATTAAATTACTTGTATCCTGTGCTACAAATTTGCCATCCATGACATCAATATGAAAGTAATCTGTTTTTGCTATTTCTAAATTATAAAATGTTTGGATTGCATTTTCTTTTTTTACAGATAAAATTGATGTTGATATTTCCATTTATTTTCTCCTATCTATATATAAGAGTCCTAAAATAATATATTAATTATCCTAGGACATCATTTTTATTATTCTATATTTAATACAGGATTACTTGCATTTAAATCCATATATTTTGTTGCTTTTACAACATTATCAATTTTTACTTGAATTTTAACATTTCCTATTCCTTCAACTGGTACACTTACAACTCCTGTAGATTTAGAGTGTTTTTCTTTATAGAAAATCTCGTCATTTACAGTAACAACTAACTCTACTTCCTCTGAAGTAGTCTCACCTGAGGTACTATTGTCTTTATCATCTACCCCATTATCAGGAACTAGTTTGCTTATGTTTACATTTACAGTTCCTTTTTTAATTTCAGGTAATTTGTTAACTGTAATTATAATATTAGAACCTTCATCTACTTTTGTATTTCCTTCTACATCCTGTTTTAAAACAATTCCATCAGATTTAGTTGTGTTTTCTTCATATTTTACAGTTGCTTTTAGTTTTGCATCTTCTATCATTTTTATTGCTTCTGCTTCTGTTTTTCCTAAAACATCAGGTACATCTACTTCTTCTATTCCTCTACCTATACTTACTGTAATAACAACAACAGAATCTTTTGCAACCTCCTGTTCTTCTGCTATATCTTGGCTAATAACATAACCTTCTTCTACTTTGTCACTTGTTTCTTCTTTTACTTCTGCTTTTAAACCATTTTCTTCTAATTTAGCAATTGCTTCATCCTTTTGCATGCCTACTACCTTTGGCACTTTTGTAAGTTCAATTCCTTTACTAACTACAATTTTCACAGTGCTATTTTCTAATACTTTATAATTTTCAGCATATTTAGGATCTTGTGAGATTACAAGTCCTTCAGCTATGTCCTTGCTAAAAGTTTCTTCAATAACTTCATATTTTAGTTTTGACTCTTTTGTTAAACTCTCTACTTCTTCTAATGTTTTACCAACTAAATTTGGAATCTGAACCTGTTTTGGTCTATTTGCATTTGCAACAGCAATTGTGATTCCCATTGCTGCTACAAAAATCAAAATACACATTAATATAATAGTTAAAACTTTTAATACCTTATGCTTTTTATAAAATGCCACTAATTTGTTTTGTTTTTTCTTTTGAGTTTGTTCTACATTCTTTTGCCCTCCAGCTTCACCAACAGTTCTAGTATGAACCGTTTCTATTTTCTGTGTTGGATAATCATTCGAATATTTTTCTAACACAACAAAGTTTTCATCCGGATTTTTAGCAACTTTTCTTAAATCTCTAAGCATTTCTGTGGCAGATTGGTAACGTTGATTTGAGTCTTTTTGCATAGCTTTTAATATTATTTTGTTTAAACTAATAGGTATTAAAGGGTTAATTTTAATTGGTTCAACTGGAAGTTCTTGCATATGTTTTAGTGCAACTGATACTGGAGTATCCGCATCAAATGGCACTCTGCCTGTTAGCATTTCATACATTACCACTCCAAGGGAGTAAATATCTGACTTTGCATCTGTGAATCCACCTCTAGCATGTTCAGGTGAAAAATAATGAACTGAACCAATAGTTGTTCCAAATGCAGTAATTGTAGAATTAGAAACTGCCTTTGCTATACCAAAATCAGTTACCTTTGCAACTCCATCTTCAGTAATAATAATATTATGTGGCTTAATATCACGGTGTATAATACTATTTCTGTGTGCCATTTCCAAAGCTGAGGCAATCTGTATCGCTATATTAACAGACCACTTCCATGGCAATGCACCATCCTCTTCGATTATTTCTTTTAATGTCTTTCCTTGAATTAATTCCATTACAATATAATAAATACTTCCTTCATTTCCTACATCGTAAATAGAAACAATATTTGGATGGGTAAGTCTTGCGGCTGCTTGTGCTTCTGTATTAAATCTTCTAATAAATTCGCTATCTGTAGTAAATTCATCCCTTAGTATTTTTACTGCTACATAACGATTTAGCACATGACACTTTGCTTTGTATACTGTTGCCATACCGCCAATTCCTATTTTTTCAATAATTTCATATCTGTTTCCTAACAATCTTCCTTCAAAATTCATATTTCTCTCTCCTTAATTATTTTCTATAATTATCACACTAATATTGTCTATGCCACCATTGTCGTTTGCTCGTGATACTAGAACTTCATTTGCTTTTTCTATATCTGTTCGCAGTATTCCATAGATTTCATTTTCTGAAACCATATTTGTAAGCCCATCAGAACAAATCAATAATATATCTTCCTTTAGAAAGCCTTTTACCATAATTTCAGGCTCTATATCCGGATTGCATCCTAAAGCCCTAGTAAGCATATTTTTCTTAGGGTGAGTATAAGATTGTTCTCTTGTAATTGTCCCATCTCTTACTAATTTTTCAACATAGCTATGGTCTGTAGTTAATCGTCTTATAAAGTTTTTTCGAATCCTGTATACTCTGCTATCTCCAATATGACCAATAAAAGCCTTATTATTGTATATCAAACATATTTCCAAAGTAGTTCCCATTTCCTCAAGCTCTTCTATTTCTCTTGATTTTTGATATACAATGCTATTAGCATATTCCATGGTTTCCTTTAAAAATTGTAATATGCTCTCTTTTTCTAATTGTATGCTTGCAAAGTAATTTTTAACATAACTTTTTACAGCTTCAACTGCTAAACTACTGGCAATCTCTCCACCATTGTATCCCCCCATTCCATCTGCTAGTATATAAAGTTTAATACTTTCTTCTTCTGGTGATACATAAATACAGTCCTGATTCATATTACGCATTCTACCTACGTCAGTCTTTGCAAAAACTCTCATGTTTCCTCCTCTATATTTACAATAGGTTCTTTCTTCTTAACTGTCCACATGCTGCATCAATATCAGAACCTAGTTCCCTTCTTACAGTTGCCGTGATTCCGTTCTTGTTTAGATAATCTCTAAATTTTAAAATATTTTCATTTGTACTTTGTATATAGGTACCATCTTGTATTTTGTTAATTGGAATTAAATTAACATGTGCAAGCATCCCTTTTAATAATTTTACCAATCTTTTTGCATCTTCTAAGTTATCATTATTATCTTTAGCAAGTGCATATTCGAATGAGATTCTTCTGCCAGTTTGTTGAATATAATATCGACAAGCATCTAGCAATTCATCAATTGGATAAGCATTATTAATTGGCATCATTTTGCTTCTTTTTTCATCTGTTGTAGCATGTAAAGATATTGATAAAGTGCATTGCCATTTTTCATCTGCTAATTGTTTTATCCTTGGAACAATTCCGCTTGTAGAAATACTAATATGTCTTGCCCCTATATTTAAGCCTTTGTTGTTATTTATAATTTTAATTGCCTTCAGTACATTATCATAATTGTCAAGAGGCTCACCAATACCCATAAATACTATATTATTTGTCTTTATTTTCTCTATTCTTTCAACTGCAAGTATCTGTTCAACAATTTCTCCTGCACTCAAATTTCTAATAAATTCAATTCCAGTTGATGCACAAAATCTACAACCCATTTTGCATCCTACTTGTGAAGATACACAAATACTTTTGCCATATTTATATTCCATTAATACTGTTTCAATAGCATTACCATCTAATATGTCAAATAAAAATTTCTTTGTTCCATCTTTGGATTCCTGTTTTTTTATAATTTTGTAGGTTCCTATTTCATATTTTTCTTCTAGTTTTTTTCTAAGTTCTAAAGATAAATTTGTCATTTCATCAAATGTGGAAACATTTTCTTTATATAACCATTCCCATATTTGTATTGTGCGAAATGCTTTTTCTCCTATTTGATTCATTTCTTCTTTTAGTTCTTCTAGTGTATAATCTTTTATTTTGTTTTTCAACTAGTAAATCCTCCTTAATTATAACATACTTATATCACATATTTTATTTTTTTTCAAATATTATAATAAAACTTATTCATTTTTTCCCAATATTGGAATATAATACAAATCAGAGGTGGTTTGTATGGCATATCGTTTAGCTATTGTTGGTGCTACCGGTTTAGTTGGTAGAACTATAATGAAAATATTAGAAGAAAAGAATTTCCCAAACCTAGAATATACATTTTTTGCATCTTCTCGCTCTGCTGGAAAAGAAATTACTTTTTTAAATAAAAGCTATGTTATTAAAGAATTAACTGCAGAGTCGTTTTCTCTTGGTTTTGATTTTGCAATTTTTTCCGCTGGTGGGGAAACTGCAAAATATTTTGCTCCAATTGCAGTTGAACACGGTTGCATTGTTATTGACAATAGTAATGCCTTTCGTATGAAGCCTGATGTTCCTTTAATTGTTCCAGAAGTAAATGCTGAGGAAATTGTTAAACATCATGGAATTATTTCAAATCCAAATTGCTCTACCATTCAAGCTGTTGTAGTATTGAATCCTTTAGATAAAAAATATGGAATAAAGCGCATTGTTTATTCCACTTATCAAGCCGTTTCAGGAGCTGGTCAAAAGGGTATTGACGATTTTATTAATACCTCTAAAGGTTTACCTGCTCAAAAATTTCCTCATTCTATTTATCAGAATTGTATTCCTCATATCGATTCATTTTTAGAAAATGGCTACACACGAGAAGAAATGAAAATGATTAAAGAAACTAGAAAAATTTTAAATAAACCTAACTTGAATGTAACTGCAACTGCTGTTCGCGTACCTATTATTAACTGTCATAGTGAATCTATTAATATAGAATTTGAACACGATTTCTGTATAACAGAATTAAAAGATTGTTTAAAGCAAGCTCCTGGAGTTATTCTTGTAGATAATCCAGACAAATTAATGTATCCTTTGGCTCAGGATTCTTCTGGTCATGATGAAGTATTTGTTGGAAGAATAAGACGTGATGAAAGTGTTCCTTATGGTGTAAACATATGGGTTGTTGCAGACAATATTCGTAAAGGTGCAGCTACAAATGCTATTCAAATTTTAGAAAAAATACTATAAGTTTAAGTATTTATGCAACAGCTTCCTTTTAATTTTTATTTTTTACAGCAGCTTCTATAAAAGCCATAAATAATGGTTCTGGTCTATCTGGTCTTGATTTAAATTCAGGATGAAATTGTCCTGCTATAAAAAATGGATGTTTTACATATTCTATTATTTCTACTAAATTACCATCAGGAGAAGTTCCTGAACAAATCAAGCCCGCTTTTTCAAACATTTCTTTATATTCATTATTATATTCAAATCTATGTCGATGTCTTTGGGAAATTTCCTCTTGTTTGTAAATTTGCATTGCTTTTGTTCCAGCCTTTAAACGACAAGGATATGCCCCAAGTCTCATAGTTCCCCCCTTAGTTTTTACTTGTTTTTGATTTTCCATAATATGTATAACAGGGTAATTTGTATTTTCATCAAATTCTGTAGAATTCGCATTTGTTAGCCCCAATATATTTCTTGCAAATTCAACTACTGCCATTTGCATTCCTAAGCAAATACCTAAAAAAGGTACATTTTTTTCTCTTGCATATCGGATTGCTTCTATTTTCCCTTCTATACCGCGAATCCCAAAACCTCCAGGCACTAAAATTCCATCATATCCCATTAAAACATCTTTTACATTTTCTTTTGTTATAGTTTGGCAATCTATATAATTAATATCTACTTTGGTGTTATTTGCAAATCCACCATGTTTTAGACTTTCTGCAATAGAAAGGTAGGAATCATGAAGTTTTACATATTTGCCTACAATTGCAATTTTTACACTTTTTGAAATAAATCTAATTTGTTCAATCATTTCTTCCCAATTTTCATTATTAGGTTTTACTCTTTCTAATTTTAATTTTTCTGCTACAACTTCACCAAGTCCTTCATCTTCTAAGCTTAATGGTACTGCGTATAGGTTATCTACAGTTAGATTTGAAATAACTGCTTTCTTATTTACATTGCAAAAAAGTGATATTTTTTCCTTCATAGAGTCATCTATCTTGCAATCACTTCTACATACTAAAATATCTGGTTTTATTCCTAAGGATTGTAATTCTTTTACAGAGTGCTGTGTTGGCTTCGATTTTAGTTCATTTGTTCCAGTTACAATAGGAAGTAAGGTTACATGAACATAGACCACGTCTTCTTGTAATTTTTCTATGCCTACTTGTCTGATTGCCTCTAAGAATGGCAAGCTCTCTATATCTCCAACAGTTCCTCCAATTTCAGTAATAACAATATCTATATTGCTACCTTCAAAACCATAAATTTTTTCTTTAATTTCATTAGTAATATGTGGAATTACCTGTACAGTTTTTCCTAAATAATCTCCCCTACGCTCTTTATTTATTACATTAGAATAAATTTTTCCTGTTGTTATACTTGAATTTCTTGTCAAATTTTCGTCAATGAAACGTTCATAATGTCCTAAATCTAAATCTGTTTCTGCACCATCATCAGTTACAAAAACTTCTCCATGTTCATATGGACTCATTGTCCCTGGATCTACATTAATATATGGGTCAAACTTTTGAATTGTTACTTTATATCCTCTATTTTTCAATAATCTGCCCAAAGATGCTGCTGTAATACCTTTACCAAGTCCTGACACAACTCCACCTGTTACAAAAATATATTTCATACTTTTCCTCCTTTACAATATTTAGTTTCATAATACAAAAAAATAGATTAAAAAAATTTTCCTGGAAAGGTTTTTTTTTAATCTACTTTTATTATTTTAACATAAATATTTTGTAATTTCAATCATTATTATAATTTTCAACAAAAAAATTAGATTAATTATTTAGCAATAGAAATTACTTTGTATTTAACAACACCTGCAGGTACGGCTACTTCTACCTCTTGATTTTTCTTTGCACCAAGTAATGCTGCACCAATTGGTGATTCATTTGAAATTTTATTTTGTGCTAAATCTACTTCTGTTGAACCCACAATAGTATATTCTAATTCATCATTATATTCTAAATCAAGTAATTTTACTTTGTTGCCAACTTGCACAGTCTTTGTGTCTATTTCAGATTCGTCAATAATTTTAGCATGTCTTAATTTGTTTTCAAGCTCTGCAATCTTAGTTTCATTTTCTGCTTGCGCATTTTTTGCCTCGTCATACTCTGAATTTTCAGATAAATCTCCAAAGCCTAAAGCAACTTTTATACGCTCTGCTATCTCTGCACGTTTTTCTGTGCGCAAAGTTTCTAATTCTTTTTCTAAATTATCATATCCTTCTTGTGTTAATAGTATTTCTTTTTCCTCCATTTTTTGTCATCCTCCTAGTTTTTGTTATCGTTTACTAATATTAGTTTAATATTGGGGATTTGTCAAGTAAATTGTGTGAATTTATTGTAAAATTTTATACTCTTCTTCACAAATATTCCCATTATTTCCTACAAGATATTTTATTTTACTTCCGTTTTCTTCTATTTCCTTGCAAATTGATTCATATGAACTTTTTTTATATAATACACTCTCATACAAAATCGCTTCATCAAAAGAACTATCTATATTATTTTCAGCAAACCATTTTCTATACTTTTCTGGTAGTGAAATTCGATAAAAATTACTGTTAATTCCTGAAAAACGTTTTGATGCAATTGATATTTTCTCACTTATATTAACTATTATTGCTTTCTTTGGCAGTATATATTTATTAATAGCTTCTTCTGGGAAATCATAATTTATAATTAAGTTTGATTTTAGTAACGCCTTTTTTCTATTATTTGTAATACGCACGACTATTCCCATATTTTTATATAAATATTCCTCTATTTTTCTAAACTTTTCTATATTATTAGTTATTATATTTAACATTTTTAACTTTTGTGCTATTTTAATAATATTTTTTAATATTTGTTCTTTATTATCATTAACCATAATAGAAACTTCTAACATTTGTGATGTTTTTTCTTGTCTTTCAGATACATATTGTATTATTTGTGGTGTTAAATAAGAAAACAGCCATCGTCCATCTAATAAATTACAATTATTACTAAATAACGTATTTTTTAAAATTGGCAATTCTAATTCTTTGGATAATACTATGTTTTGATTTGGCTTGTCATACATATGTTTTGCTATTTTACGTGCCAACTTTTCTTGTTGTTTTTCAGTTATATTTTTCTTGATTTTAATTGGTAATATAACAATTGTGCGGTTATCAATTTCTTTTATTGTTGGCAAAAGTAATATTTCTTTTGCTTTTACTAATAATTTTTTGACTGTCAAAGGGAGTTTTTCTGCCTTAATCGCTTCTTCCTCTTGACTCATTTTTTTTACATACCATATTCCCATGGGCATTCACCTACTTTATAAAAATTTATACATTATATTCGGTACATGCCCTATTATTACAAAAGCTTAAATATTTAATATTTTTTCCTTTACAATTTTCCAAATACTTTCTTCTTCTCTATCTTTCTCCCAGAAAGCCACACCTGCTAATTCCTTTTCTACCGCTAAATTCAATTTTTCTGTTATAGACTTTTCGTCTTCAAGCCACATTTTATAATAATTTCCATTTTTATAATACTCTGTATAATTTTGCCTTACATCATCCTTCCATGTAATTTCAGCATTTTCTGGCAATACATCTTCTATATCATTCATATCAACAACATATGGAACATCTTCATGTTCTTCTTGCTTCCATGTTCTAGTATAAAATGGTATTCCTAAAATAAGTTTTTCACTTTCAATGTCTCTTAAAAATTTTTCTAAATTTAACTTTACCCAATCGTACCCCGCTGTTGTACCCGCAGTGGTACTACTTACTCCATACTGGTCATATGCCATAAAAATTAAATAATCACAATTCCTAGAAATGTCATATCTGTCAAAACATAATGACCAAGTTGGACTACCATCTGGTGCAGTTACATCCACAGATAAATTCATACCATATTCTCGCAATCTAGGATATAATTCAATAACAAATCTTGTATATAAATCTTTATCTTCTTCATACATATTCTCAAAGTCCAAATTAATTCCGTCAACTTCATATTTTACTGCTAATTCAAGAAGATTTTGAATAGTTGTCTGTCTTAGTTTATAATCACTTAAAATTTCATGTGTTGTTTCTATCATAGAATCATTTGAGAACATAGCCCATACCTTATAACCATTTTCTTTTGCCCATGTAACATAACGTTCTCCTCCACTTTTAGCATTATCATTAATTGCCCCTTTTCCTAATCTTTCTAGTATGAAGAACGAAGGAGATACAACATTTACTCCCTCAATAGTCTCTCCAGAGCGGTCGGGTGCAGATACATATTCTGAATAATAATCCCATACTAGGCTTACTTTTCCATCTAATCTTGTACTATTATCTAATTTTTCTCTTACTGTAATTATATTTGCTAAATGCTTTTCTTTTACAAATCCTATGATTCCATTTTCTGTACGCACTTTAGCCCAACCATCTTCATTTGTAGAAATAAGTACTACCTTATCTCCTATTTCTAATTTATCTACTGTTCGTGACAATGTTTTTGCTTTCCATTTTACACTTATATTTTTAGAAACGTCTGCTTTTTCCAATTTTCTATCTAATGAAGTCGCTATAACTCTGTCTGTTTGTTTTATATATTCTATTTCAATATTATAAATCTCACTCATTTCTGAAAAAGGTAAATAATATGTATCATCTTTTTTTGTTGCACTTCCCAAAATTGTTTGTGAACTACCATTTATTGTTATTTCGTTATTTCCTAATGGCAATGCTGCTACTTTAGTATCTGATGTAGTAATTATCTGATTATACTGCTCATCATAATAAATATAACTATCAAAAAAATTAGCTATATCCTGTTTGGATAGATATATAACACCTTTGCTATCAATATAAAGGTCTTTTTTTAGATTCTCTGTAATATTGTTATTATTAATAATTAAATTAGTTTTATCTGTAATATCCTTTCTAGTATAATCTGGAGCTATTGTAAGTACAAATCCTACAATTATCAATCCAATAACTACTATAATAGTATTTCTAATCCAATGACTGTCTGAATTTGATTTCATTTTTTTCCCCATTTTTATATTCTCCTTCGTTTTAATAGTGAAATAACTATATCATAAAATGTTGTTTTCGTGAATCTTTTTAAGAAATTATTTCGAATTTTGTTTGTCATCTGTTCCCATTAATTGCATTTCTAATCTATTGGTTTCTTCTTCATATCTTTCATAACTTGCGATTTCCATTGTTGGTAATCTTCTTTTACTTGCATAAAAATCTTTTTGTCTTTGTATTTGTTCTAAGGCTTTTTGCCTATTTCCTTCTAATATGGAAATATGGATTAATTCATTCCTAGCCGCTACAGCATGTTTTGGATTTGACCTTATTATGGCTATTGCTAGTTCTTTTGCCAATCCTATATTACCTAACTTTCTTTCTGTAAAAGCCAATATGTCTAAATAATAATAGTCCAATTCTGCTAATGTATCTTTAGTTAGTTTTCTTCTTAGCTGTCTATTTGCTTTTTTATATTCACCCAATTCTATGTTGACTTGGATTATTTCTTCTTCAAGTGCATTTTTTTCATTTGGTGTTATCTGTCCTTGAGTTGCTATATATTTCTTTATAAATCTTTCCCTTTCTCTTGGGTTTTCTATTTTGGCAAGCATTTCCCTTAGTTGTCTAGTTTCGTCAATTACTTGCACAAGCCTTCTTATTTCTTCTATTTCAATTTCTTTTTGAGAAATTTGCGTTTTTCTCACTTGCTCTATAATTTTTTGAGTAGTATAAATATTGCTCATATTTTTACCTTCCTATTATTATTTTTTATATTATACTATATTGTTTTTCTTTTGCATATGTTTTTTTGCAAAATTCGCCAAAGACCTTTTCTTTTATAACTTTTTATAGTATAATAGTATTGTATTTTAAGGAGGAATTTCGATATGTGGTTATTTTGGTTAATTGCAGCTGGAATCTTTTTTATAGGTGAAATTATTACTGTTGGTTTTTTAATTTTCTGGCTTGGTATAGCTGCCATATTTGCTATGATTGTTAGTTTTATTACAGATAATCTTGTAATTCAAATTACAGTTTTTGTTGTTTCATCTATTTTATTTATTTTATTTACTAAACCATTAATAAATAAATATATCAGTCGTAAGGAAGCTGTACCCACAAACGCTTATCGTGTTATTGGACAAAAAGGAGTTGTTGTAAAACCTATCAATTCCTCTAACGATGTTGGTCAAGTGAAAGTAGATGGTCAAATTTGGTCAGCTGTTTCTGATGTTCCAATTACAAAAGGAACAAATGTAGAAATATTAGAAATTGATGGTGTTAAATTAGTTGTTACACCATGTAAAGTATTAATTTAAATATTAATAAAGAGGATATTTTTAAAAATAATTTCATTCTCTCTTTTATTTAATATAATTTTTTTTAGGAGGAAATTCATATGGAATGGTTCTTACTAATTTTACTTGCTATTGTTTTGCTAATAGCCTTCAAATCGATCAAAGTTGTTAGACAGGCAGAAGTATACATTATTGAGCGTCTTGGTAAATTTCATAAAATTGCTGATGCTGGTCTTACTATTATAATTCCTTTTTTTGATCATGTTAGAAGTGTTGTTAGTTTAAAACAGCAAACCATGGATATCCCGCCACAGGGAGTTATTACTAAAGATAATGTTACAATTACGATTGATACTGTTGTGTTTTATCAAATTACTGATCCAGCAAAAGCCGTTTATGAAATTCAATCATTGAAAAAAGGTATTGAGTATTTGGCTATTACAACAATACGTGATATTGTTGGTAAAATGGATTTAGATGAAACATTCAGCTCTCGTGATGCAATTAATACACAGCTTCGTGTTATCCTAGATGAAGCAACAGACCGTTGGGGGTGTAAAATTGATCGTGTAGAAATAAAGGATATTAATCCACCTGCTGACATCCGTGATGCAATGGAAAAGCAAATGAATGCTGAACGTAATAAAAGAGCTTTAATTTTACAAGCTGAAGCTGAAAGGCAATCAGCAATTACTATTGCCGAAGGACGTAAAGAAGCTGCCATCTTGGATGCAGAAGCCGAAAGAGAATCTCAGATTCGTCGTGCTGCCGGTGAAGCCGCTGCTATTCGCGAAGTTGCTGAAGCAAAAGCAAAAGAAATTCAAATGGTATATGAAGCAATTAAAAAAGCAAATCCAGACGATAAGTTAGTTCAGTTAAAATCTTTGGAAGCTTTGGAAGCTGTTGCAAATGGTGAAGCTAACAAAATATTTATTCCTTTTGAGGCAACAGGTACATTATCTAGCTTAGGAGCTGCAAAAGAAATTTTTAAAGACGAAACAAAATAATATTTAAAAAAACAGTCGCTATAATAGAATTATAAAACTATTATAGCGACTGTTTAAGTTATTAAAAAAATTCGTAACATTTATTTTATTTGTGCCTGTAAATCTTTACACTTCTTCTAGAACTTAAATATAATTAAATATGTAGAGAATCAAAAGAAACGAGTATTTGTTCTTAACTATAATTGCAAATTTTTTTAATTAACAATAATTTCTTCTAAGGCTTGTAATAAAAAATCTACATCTTCTTTTGTATTTTCATCTCCAAAAGTAACTCTAAGTGTCCCTTGTGCTAAATTGCTAGGTAATCCTATAGCTAATAATACATGAGATGGACTCGTAGATCCAGTGCTACATGCTGAACCAGTTGATGCACATATTCCTTTTTCATCTAATCTAAGCAATAATTCTTCTCCTTCTATATTTGGAAATGAAAAATTGCAGTTTCCAGCTAACCTTTTAAATCTATGTCCATTTAACTTAGCATCTGGTATTCTTTTTTCTACCTCTTCTATATAGTAATTTCGCAGTGTTATTAATTTATTATTATATTCATCAAAATTTTTATTTATTAGTTCAATAGCCCTTCCTAACCCAACAATGCCAGCTATATTTTCAGTCCCTGCACGCTTATCATTTTCCTGATGTCCACCATCTTGTATTTTTTGAAAATTAATTCCTTCACGTACATATAATGCTCCAACTCCTTTGGGGGCATAAAGCTTATGACCAGACATTGATAATAAATCAATATTATAATCATTAACATTTATTTTTATGTTTCCTATTGCTTGCACTGCATCAGTATGAAATAAAATAGAATGTCTTTTAGCAATTTCTCCTATTTGTTTTATTGGTTCTATTGTACCAATCTCGTTATTTGCAAACATAATACTAATTAATGTTGTAGTATTCTGTATTGAGTTTTCAAGCTCATCAAGAGAGATTATTCCATCTTCATCTACACTTAAATATGTTACTTTATATCCTTCATTTTCTAGGGAATGGCAGGTATTCAAAACTGCTGGATGTTCGATTTTGCTTGTAATAATATGATTTCCTTTATCTTTATTACATCTCATAATTCCTTTTATTGCAAGATTATCACTTTCGCTACCACAACTAGTAAAATATATTTCATTTGATTCTGCTCCGTATTGCTCTTGCAACTTTTTGTCTTGCTTCTTCTAATGCACGTTTTGATAATCTCCCTATTCCATACAGAGATGATGCATTACCATAGTTTAATGAAAAATAAGGCAACATATCTTTTAATACTTCTTCTTTTACTGACGTTGTTGCCGCATGGTCAAAATATCTGATTTTATTCATTTTCTTATTCTTCCTTTCTATTTTATTATATGCAGTTATTTTAGTTTTAAAGCTATTTTTCTATTCAAAATTAGTCAACAAAAAACCTCAAATAATTTATAAAAATTTGAGGTTTTTTTATAATGTTGTAAAGAATAATTCATGGTTTTAGTTTGACGCCCATCTAACCATTTTAATATCTTTATATGTATTTAGAACTTTTATATATTTTTGATAGTCCTCTTCCCATAAAACACTTGGAACTTTGTCAAACGCATCAAATACTCTCTCCGCTTCTTTTAAGAATATGAGCTGCTCTCTTACATCTAATTTTTCATATTTCTTTGCAAAAATATATAATTTATCTAAAATCTGATTTGCTTCTATAAATGACCAAAAGTCTTTTACTCTCATTCCCGCTAATTTTATTTGCGCTACTGCTAATGCAATCAACAAAAATACAATAAAAAGTAATATGTACATTATAATTAATAATTCCATATATATTCCCTTCTTTAGTATGTTTTATATATTGGTTATTATAACACACTTTTCCAAAGTTGGCAAATTTTATTCCAATTGTTTTTTATTTATGTTATAATATAAAATCGAAAGGATTGAATTTTAAATGAATAAATTTCATGCTACTAAGTTAGCTGGTATTTTAGGAATATTTGGCAATATCTTTTTACTTATTATAAAATCTTTTGTTGGAGTTATGGCAAATAGTCAAGCTATGATTGCAGATGCCGTAAATAGTGCTTCTGACATTTTTGCTTCTCTTATGACTTTTGTCGGAAATAAAATTGCAAGTGAGCCTGGTGATGCTAATCATAATTTTGGTCATGGCAAAGCTGAATATATATTTTCTTTGTTTATTAGTATCTCTATGCTAGTAGCTGCTGGAAAATTATTATTAGACTCTTTTTCATCATTAATACATGGCAATAGAATAATCTATTCCTATTTTTTGGTAATAGTTTGTGTTATCACAATTGCTACAAAATTTTGTATGTTCCTTTTTACAAGATATTTATACAAAAAATGCCATAATATTCTATTAAAAGCAAATTACAAGGATCATCGTAATGACTGTTTTGTTACTACTTTTACATTGTTTTCTATTATTGCTAGTCTGTACGGTATATACTGGTTAGATTCCATTGTTGGTATTGGAATATCCACTTGGATTTGCATTACCGGTGTTAAAATTTTTATTGAAAGTTATAATGTTTTAATGGATATTTCTATTGATGAAAAAACCAAAACTATGATTTTGGATTTGGCTTCTAGTTATAAAGATGTTATTAAAGTAGATGAATTATATTCTACTCCTATAGGAGATCAATACATAATTGTTTTAACTATTTTCGTTAATGGTAATCTCTCCACATTTGAAAGTCACAATATTGCAGACAGTTTAGAACAAGATATTTTGAAGCTTGGATCTATATCAAAAGTCATTATCCATGTAAACCCTATATAATTTTTCGAGACAATAAATAAAAATACAGGTAGTTATTTTAAGTATCTACCTGTATTTTTAACTTATTTTTCTGCTTTTACCTTTATACTAATCTTAGCGCCTTTTTCCACCGCTTTTGCTGTATCTCCAGATTTCAATTTACCTTCTAGTATTTCTTCTGCTAAAACATCTTCTAATAAATTCTGAATGGCACGTCTTAATGGTCTTGCTCCATATGTTGTATCTGTACCACGTTTTGCAATCAACTCTTTTGCACTCTTTTCCACTTCCAAGTGAATGCCTTGTGATTCTAATCGTTCTGTTACTTCTTTTAACATTATATTAATTATTTGATCTATTTCTTTTTCTGTAAGTTTATGGAATACTATAATCTCATCAATACGATTAATAAACTCTGGTCGAAATGTTTTCTTTAATTCTGCCATAACTTCCTTTTTGATTCTTTCATATTCCGTGTTTGACTCTCCTTTTTCTTCTTGTAGAGTAAAACCTAAAGCCTTTTTATCTGTAATCATTCTAGCACCTACATTTGATGTCATAATTATAACTGTGTTCTTAAAATTCACCGTTCTTCCTTGAGAATCTGTTAAACGACCATCCTCTAGTATTTGTAAAAGCATATTCATAACATCTGGATGCGCTTTTTCTACCTCGTCAAACAAAATAACAGAATATGGCTTGCGACGAATTTTTTCTGTTAATTGTTCTCCTTCATCAAATCCAACATAACCTGGTGGTGACCCTATTAGTTTAGAAACTGAATGTGATTCCATATATTCAGACATATCTACTCTAATCATGGCATTTTGGTCACCAAATAAACTTTCTGCTAGTGCTTTGGATAACTCTGTCTTACCAACACCTGTTGGTCCTAAGAACAAGAAAGAACCTATTGGTCTTTTTGGATCTTTTAATCCAACTCTACTTCTTTTTATTGCTTTGGCAACCGCTTCAACAGCTTCATCTTGTCCTATTACTCTATTATGAAGTGATTTTTCTAGGTTTTTAAGTTTTTCCGTTTCTGTTTCTCCTATTTTACTTACTGGAATTCCCGTCCAGTTCGCAATAACCTCTGCAATCTCCTCTGTTCCAATATGTTTTACTTCTTTTGTATTCTTTTGTTTCCATTTATCATTTTGAGAATCTAACTCTTCTTTTACTTTATGTTCTTCATCTCGTAAACTAGCAGCTTTTTCAAACTCTTGTACCTTAATTGCCTCTTCTTTTTCTTTTATAATTGTTTGCAATCTTTCTTCTAGCTTTCTTATAGTATCTGGTTGAGTATAAGTTTTTAATCTTACTTTAGATGAAGCCTCATCAATCAAATCAATTGCTTTGTCTGGCAAAAATCTATCATTAATATATCTTGCTGAAAGTTCAGCAGCACTTACAATTGCTTCATCTGTAATTTTTACATTGTGATGTGCTTCATATTTATCACGTAATCCTTTTAAAATAGAAATAGTATCTTCAACTGAAGGCTCATTTACAGTAATTGGTTGGAACCTACGTTCTAATGCACTGTCTTTTTCAATATATTTACGGTATTCATTTAATGTAGTTGCACCTACTACTTGTATTTCACCTCTTGCTAGCAGTGGCTTTAAAATATTGGCAGCATCAATTGCTCCTTCTGCCGAACCTGCTCCAACTATAACATGTATTTCATCAATAAATAAAATAACATCTCCTGCTTTTTTGACTTCATTTAAGCATTTTTTAATTCTCTCTTCAAAATCTCCACGATACTTTGCACCAGCTACCATTGATGAGATATCAATTGAAACAACCCTCTTTTCTTTTAAAATTTCAGGAACATCACCTGCTATTATTTTTTGGGCTAGTCCTTCCACTACTGCTGTTTTGCCTACACCCGGCTCACCAATTAAGCAAGGATTGTTTTTTGTTCTTCTAGATAAAATTTGAATTACTCTTTCTGTTTCTTCTTTTCTTCCAATAACTGGATCCAATTTTCCTTCTCTTGCTGCTTTTGTTAAGTCATTTCCAAATTGATTCAAAGTTGGTGTTGAATTATAGCTTTTCCCGTTTTTACCATTTGTTTTTTTATCTTCACCATCTCCGTATTCATTTAATACTTTTACAATTTCATTATATAATTTTTGTGGGTTTACATTTAAATCCATTAGAATCCTAACAGCAACACTATCTCCTTCTCTCATAATACCAATTAATAAATGCTCTGTTCCAATATAGTCAGATCCCAGTTTTTTTGCCTCACGGAAAGAATTTTCAATAACGCGTTTAGTCCTTGGAGTTAATCCAGCTGTACTACCTTGTTCCTCCTCACCTCTACCGATTAGTTCTTCCACCTTTTGCAAAATAGCATTTGGTGTTACACTCTGATTTTCCAGTACTTTACTTGCAACTCCAGTTCCTTCACTGCTAAGCCCATATAGTAAATGTTCTGTTCCAACATAATTGTGTCCTAATTGAATAGCTATTTCATTTGCAATTTCAATTGCGTTTTCAGCACTTTTTGTAAACTTATATGTCATAATATTTCACTCCCTTCTATTCCTTATTAACAATTTGCCTAATTACTTCTGCTCTTTTTATATCTCTTATTTCTGAATTTAATTCCTTCCCAATATATTTTTGTAAATTAGCAGGTTTTGTATAAAGACTTAGTTCATTTACCTTTTTATCGTTCAGCTCATGTATAATTCCCATATCTGTTCCAAGTTTTACATTAGATAACAACTCTTTTACCTCTTCAGATGTAATCTTTCTTGCATTTACTAGAATTCCATATGCACGATATACCCTGTCTTCGAGCTCTATTTGTTCCTTGCCTAAATATTTTCTAGCTAGTCTTTCTTGTTCAATTACTTTTTCTGTTATTGCTTTTAGATTCTTAATTATTTCTTCTTCAGAAATTCCTAATGACTGTTTGTTTGATATTTGATAAATATCCCCTTGAGGTTTACTTCCTTCACCGTATACTCCTCGTATATTCATTCCTAAGTTGTTTACAGCTTCTAATACTTTTTTTGTATTACCTGTTAGAGTAAGTGCTGGCAAGTGCACCATAATTGATGCTCTTAATCCAGTTCCTACATTTGTTGGACAAGCTGTAAGAAATCCATATTTGTCAGAAAAAGCATAGTTTAATAATCCTGCTATCTTTTCGTCTATTTCCACTGCCAATGCCAAACTTTGTTCTAGTTCTAACCCTGCTGATAACACTTGTATTCTTAAATGATCCTCTTCATTTATCATTATGCAAATGTTTTCCTCTTCATTTAGTAAAATTGCACTTGTTTCATCTTTATCTAAAGCAAAATCAGGACTAATTAGGTGTTTTTCAATAAGGCTCAATCTTGTTAAATTATCCATTTTACTTAATCGTATCATTTTTAGTCCATAACCAATATTTGGTGTAATTGCTTCAATTTTATTAAGCATCATTTCAGATTCTGTTTTTTTACTATGCATTGGAAATGGAATATCTTTTACATTTCTAGCAAGACGAATTCTAGTACTTATTACGACATCTGAATCCCTTCCATTTTGAAGATACCAATTTAACATTATTTGTTCCCCCTATCTATATTTTCTAATTTTTTTATCTCGTCTCTTATTTTTGCTGCTTCTTCGTATTTTTCTTCTTTAATCATCTGTTTAAGTTCATCTCTCAACTGTTCAATTTTACTTTCTTCCTTTTTTTCTTTTGGTACTTCTATTTTATTATTTAAATCTTGGTTTTCAACCTTCCTTCCAATATAACGATTATTACCATGTAGACGTTTTAGTATTGGATTAATTCTTTCTTCAAATACATCATAACAATGTGCACACCCGAATTTTCCACTTTCCACAAACTCATCAAAGCTTAATCCACATTTGTCACATGTTAATGTTTTTGGCATAGCAATTGTAGGCATAATATTATTATCTTCATATTCGTTTAACAATTCTCCAAAAAAATTAGAAAAATCAATTGGTAACTCTAAATGAAAATCTATGTCTCCTATCCCTAGCTTTTTTGCACATTTATCACAAAGTCTCATTTCTTTTTTTACTCCATTTACAATTTGTGTATATCTTACATTTGCTTCATATTCGTTGCAATTTTCACATAACATACAAATCACTCCTTTTAAATTAAATTTAACAACATATTCTTTAATATATTAGAACGTAGTTTATCTTTTGTTTCTTGTGATACAATTAATACATTATCACTTGTTGCTACTTTTAACAATTTTGCTTCAGTTTCGTTTATTATGTCATAAGAAAGCAAATTACTAATAAGAACATCTACATCATTACTTGTTATACTTTCTTCCATATTAGTTATTATATGCATTAAATAACTGTCCTTATTATTACTAATCTTTTTGATTCTAATATGGCCTCCACCACCTCTTTTACTTTCAACATAATAGCCTTGTGATGGTCTAAATCTTGTTGCTATTACATAATTAATTTGAGATGGCACACAGTTGAAATGTTCTGCTAATTCATTTCTTTGTATCTCAATAAAATCTTCTTCATCTTTTATTAGTTCCTTAATAAAATCTTCTATTACATCTGACATTCTCATAGGCATTATCTCCTTTTTGACTTTGACTTTCTTTGACCTTCATGTATTATTATACTACTTTTGTATCTTAGTGCAATTTTTGTTTTTGTTTATTTTGTTTGATATATTGCATTTTCGTTTCAATTTTATCGTTTTTCCTTTTGATATCTCATTTTTTCTTTTTGTTTTGTTGTTTTTTGGTTAAGTTTTCTAATCTTGTAGCTTCTTTTTTCTGATCTTCTAATGAAATCCAGTGATAGGCAGAACACACAAATTCTCCATATTTTGTGGCATCCTCTTGCATTACTTCTTTAGGTAAATTTGAATTGTTTTTTTCTTTCATCTAAACTTTTCCTTTCTATTTTTTCATTTGTATATAGTATGTATGAATAAAATAAAATTTATTCAATATTGTTGTATGTAAAAATCACTGTTGCAAATACAACAGTGATTTTTTTAGTTATAGGAAATTACTATGAATTTTTTTCGCAGACAAGTTTTTACATTGTTTAAGAACTTAAATATATAAACAAAAAAGCATTATTTTGTTACATTTTTCTAAATACTCCTGCTACCTTACCCAATATTTCGCAGTTTTGTACAATAATAGGATCCATTGAACTGTTTTGTGGTTGTAAACGAATATGATTTTTTTCTTTGTAAAATGTTTTAACTGTTGCTTCTTCTCCAATTAAAGCAACAACAATTTCTCCATTGTTAGCAGTATTTTGTTTTTTTACTAAAATATAATCTCCATCTAAAATACCTGCTTCTATCATGCTCTCACCTCGTACAGTAAGCATAAAACTCTCGCAATTTCCAACAAAATCGACTGGAATTGGGAATGTATCTGTTACATTTTCAACTGCAAGAATTGGTTCTCCTGCTGTAATTTTACCAATAACTGGGACTTCTACCATTTCTTTTCCACTATAGTATGGCTTTTCCATATTGGTTTGTCCTGTAACCATTCCACCTTTTAGCACTTTTAGTGTTCTGCCTTTTTGACTTTCCTTTTTTATATACCCTTTTTCTGTTAATTTTGCAAGATAACCATGTACAGTGGCTGTTGATTTTAGCCCAACAGATTTTCCTATTTCTCTTACTGAAGGTGGATAGCCATTCGAAGCTATTTGCTTTTCAATAAATTTTAGTATAGTTTTTTCTCTTCTATTCAATTCATTTGGGTCTTTCTTCTTCACAAAACATCACTCCTATTTTTTTCTTGCTAGTATAGTATCATAGTTTTTTAAAAAAGTCAAACAAAAGTTTCTATATTTTTTAAAAATTTTTAATTAATATGTCAACATATTCCCACCCTTAATAAATCTCATTTTATAATACACGCCCCATTATTTTTTTCTATTATTCCCACCACTTATTTGTTTTGTTGACAATATTTTATTCTATTTTTGTAATTTTGTCAATATGTAAATTGCATTTTTTACTCATACCATTCAAATTCCCAATTTCCAAACTTGACCATATCACCAGGCTGTATTCCTTGTTTTCTTAATTCAGTTTCAATACCATACTCTCGTAAGCATTTTTGAAAATAATATAGTGATTCATTGTCTGCCATATTAACTCTTCCTAATATTCTATCAATGGCAACTCCCTCTACTATATATCCCTCCTTTTCTTTTCTTACCTTAAATTGTTCTTCTTCTTTTAGTTCATAAATTACTCGATTATCTGTTGGTATAATTTCTTCTTTTGGAAGTGTTTTTAATATTTCTGCTACATGCTCCATTAAGTCCTGTATACCTTGTCCTGTTGCAGCTGAAATTTTAAAAACTTCTATATTTTGTTTCTTAGCTATTTTTAAAATTTCTGTATAGTATGTTTCTATTTGTAAAATATCTGCTTTATTTGCTACTATTATTTGCTTTCTCTTTGCTAGCTTTTCACTATATTGTTTTAGCTCTTCATTTACTTGGTAAAAATCGTTTATAGGATTTCTTCCTTCTGAACCAGATATATCAATAACATGTAATAGTAAACGTGTTCTTTCAATATGCCTTAAAAATTGTAGTCCCAAACCTATGCCTTGACTTGCTCCTTCTATAATTCCTGGAATGTCTGCTAAAACAAAACTTCCATGTTTTGTTTTTACTACTCCTAAGTTTGGCTCCAATGTTGTAAAATGGTAATCTGCAATTTTAGGTGTAGCTGCGGTAACCATTGATAGTATAGTGGATTTTCCTACATTAGGGAAACCAACCAAACCAACATCTGCAATCAATTTAAGTTCTAATATTAGTTCTTTTTCAATACCCTTTTCTCCGTCTTGTGCAAATCTTGGTGCCTGTCTTGTTGAAGTAGCAAAGTGAGAATTTCCCTTGCCTCCCTTGCCTCCTGGTAAAATAAGTTCTGTCTGTCCATCTTCTGATAAGTCTGCGATTATGGTTCCACTTGATGCATCTTTTATTATAGTTCCCTTTGGTACTTTAATATATAAATCTTCTCCACTCTTTCCATAACAGTGTCCTCCACTTCCATTTTTTCCGCTTTCTGCCTTAAACTTTTTGTTGTAGCGAAAATCAATTAAAGTATTGGCATCTGGGTTGACTGTGAAATATACATCTCCCCCCTTGCCACCATCTCCACCATCTGGTCCACCTGCTGCTACATATTTTTCTCTACGAAAACTAATAGCTCCATTTCCACCATCTCCAGATTTTACTAATATTTTCGTGTAGTCAACAAACATGTCTCCTCCTTATTATTCAAAATAATCTAACATCATTGCCTTTTTAACTTTTTTTATGGTTTCTTTTGCGACCAATTGTGCTTTTTTTGTTCCTTCTATTAAAATTTGGTTTACTAATTCTGGTCGTTTCTCATAATATGCTCGTTTTTGTCGAATTGGATTTAATGTTTTGTTTATATTTTGTGCCAATTGCTTTTTACAAGTAACACATCCTCTTTTTCCTGCTTTGCATTCTTCGCAAATGGTTTTCACTTCTTCTTTACTACTAAATAAATTATGATAATAAGCTACCATACATACATCTGGGTTTCCTAAGTCGTCTTTTCTAATTCTATTTGGGTCTGTTACAGCACTCATTACTTTTTTGTTAACATCTTCTTCTGTATCAGATAAATAGATTGCATTATTTAACGACTTGCCCATTTTTTCATTACCATCTAGTCCCTTAATCCTTTTTCCGCTTGAAAGTGCAGCTTCTGGTTCTATTAATACTTTTCCATAAATACTATTAAATTTTCTTACAATTTCTTTACATTGTTCTATTAATGGTAACTGGTCCTCGCCAACAGGTATAATCTCTCCTTCAAAGGCTGTAATATCTGCTGCTTGACTAATAGGGTAACCTAAAAATCCATATGTTACACTTTCACCAAACAATTCCTTTTTTTGTGTGATTTCTGTTTTTACAGTAGGATTTCTTTGCAATCGTGCGATTGTTACCAGGTTGGAATAGAATACTGTTAGTTCTGCAACTTCTGGTATCATAGATTGAATATAAATTGTAGTTTTTTCTGGATCTATTCCTACTGATAAATAGTCCGTTACTACTTGTTTTACATTATTTCTTACTTTTTCTGGATTATTAAAGTTATCTGTTAAGGCTTGCACATCTGCGATTAATATATATTGATCATATTTTCCACTATTTTGTAGTTCTACTCTAGTTTTTAATGAACCAAAATAATGCCCAATATGTAGTCTTCCTGTTGGTCTATCACCTGTTAAAATACGTTTTTTTCGCTCCATACCTTTAATCCCCCTTTTTAACATTATCTATTATACCTCATTTATTACGAAAACACAAGAACAAGGCTTATTTTCTATGCCTTGTTCTTATGTTTTATTTTATACGTTTTATGCATTTACTTTTTCTACTGGATAGACACTAACTTGTTTTTTGTCTTTCCCTTTTCTTTCAAATTTTACCTTTCCACTTTCTAAGGCAAATAGGGTGTCATCGCTTCCGATTCCTACATTAGTTCCTGGATGAATTTTTGTTCCTCTTTGTCTTACTAGAATGTTTCCAGCTAAAACGAATTGACCATCAGCTCTTTTTGTACCTAAACGTTTTGACTCACTATCACGACCGTTCTTAGTACTTCCGCCTCCTTTTTTATGTGCCATTTTAAATTCACTCCCTTCGTTTAAACAACAACTTTCTCATTCTATTTTGTTTCTGCTACTTCTAGTTCTTCTTTTACTGCTTGTTTCTTTGTAGCTTGTGTTTTAATTCCTGTAATTTCAACCTTGGTATATGGTTGTCTATGTCCTTGTTTTCTTCTATAGTTTTTCTTAGCTTTATATTTGAAAACAAGAATTTTTTTTGCTTTACCATGTAAAACTACTTTTCCTTCTACTTTAATACCTTTTACATAAGGATTTCCTATTTGTATTTTTCCTCCGTCTTCACTAACTAGAACTACCTTATCGAAAATAACTTTTTTACCTTCTTCTACATCTAATTTTTCGAAGAATACAACATCTCCTTCTGCAACTTTGTATTGTTTTCCACAGCTTTCTATAACAGCGTACATTATGAAAGCACCTCCCTTTTTGTATACTCGCTAACCTTTTATATCGGTAACTAGTTTATATGCTAGTATTTAAGCACCGTTATTAAGCGGTTTACAGATAAATATTTTAACATGGTTTATTAACTTTGTCAATGTTTTCATAAAATTTTCCTGTGATTTCGGTGTAGGTTAGTCAATCATATGTCACACTTTTTTGAAAAATATATAGTTTGAGTACTGTATATTGCTTAAACTGATTCTACTTGACTTTTATATTGTTTTAGGTATTCATTTGGACTCAACCATCCTA
>CALXYG010000049.1 GCA_944392885.1 uncultured Clostridia bacterium | reverse complement strand
TTCTGGAACTTCTATAACATCTTCTTTATCTGTATCCATATTGGTTTCAATACGTGCTCCAACTTTTTCTTTTGTCTTAGCAGCTTTACCAACACGATTTCTTAAATAGTAAAGTTTTGCTCTTCTTGCTTTACCTACTCTAACTAACTCTACTTTTTCAACAGTTGGAGAATGCAACAAAAATGTTTTCTCTACTCCTACTCCATAAGATATTCTTCTGACAGTAAAAGTTTCATTTACTCCTCCACCTTGTTTTTTAATGATAATTCCTTCAAACACCTGAATTCTCTCTCTGTTTCCTTCTTTTACTCTTACGTGTACTTTTACTGTATTACCAACCTTTAACATTGGTACTTTATTTTTTAACTGTTCGTGTTCAATAGACTTTATAATGTCCATAGTGTATTTCCTCCTTTTTTTTCAAAATCAGCGGTCAGTCATTCTGACTTTCATTTTGTATTTCCATTAAAATTTGTTTATCACTATCTGATAAATCTAAACAATTTAATAATTCTGGTCTTTTTAAATAAGTATTTTTTAATGACTCTTTTCTTCTCCACTCGCGAATATTAGCGTGATTTCCTGAAATAAGGACATCCGGTACTTTTTTATTTAAAAAAACTTCTGGTCTTGTATATTGTGAGTATTCTAATAGTCCATCTGTAAAAGATTCCTCCTTGCTAGATTCCTGATTTAAGACTCCTTGAATATATCTACTAATACTATCAATTAATACCATTGCTGGAATTTCTCCTCCGGTTAGCACATAATCTCCAATTGAAATTTCTTCATCTACAATTTCTTCTATTACTCTTTGATCAATTCCTTCATAGTGTCCACATAAAAGAATAAGATGCTCTTCTTTGCTTAATTCTACTACTTTTTTATGAGTTAGTACATTTCCTTGTGGAGATAAATAAATTACCTTAGCACTCTTTTTCTTTTTTATAGATTTATATGCATCATAGACAACGTCCGGTTTTATTATCATACCAGCTCCACCGCCATAAGGTGAATCGTCAACTTTTCTATGCTTCTCATTCGAAAAATCTCGAATATTTATCAAATTAATTTCAATAAATCCTTTTTTTTCTGCTCTTCCAATAATACTTTGTTTTAATGGTTCAAACATTTCTGGAAACAAAGATAATACATCAAACTTCATTTATTCCAATCCCTTTATCAAATTTACTATAACTTTTCTTTGCGATAAATCTATTTGTTTTATAACAGAAGCAATTGCTGGTAATAATATTTGTTTCCCTAGCTCATTTTTTACAACATAAACATCATTGCTTCCTGTTTTAAAAATATCTTCTATTTTTCCAAGAAATCTACCATCTTCAGTATATACTTCTAGCCCTATTAAATCAACAATAAAATATGAATTTTCTGGAAGTTTTACAGCATCTTTTCTATTAACTTTTAAATAGCAATTTTTGTATTTTTCTACTAAATTAATATCTTGTAATCCTTTAAATTTCAATAATACAAAGTTCTTGCTATAAGAAACATCTTCAATTGGCATTTCTATTAATTTATTTTGATACTCAAGATATACTGTTCTTAGTTTTTTAAAGCGCATTAAATCATCTGTTAAAGGTATAACCTTTACATAACCTTTAATCCCATAAGTATTTACGATTTTTCCTATTTCTAAATATTCTAGCAAGTGCTTCACCTTTACCCAATAAATTCAATAGTAACTCTTTTTTCTTCTTTTGCAGCAACTGCTTTTATAATAGTACGAATTGCTTTAGCAACTCTTCCTTCTTTTCCTATTATTTTGCCCATATCATTTGCTGATACTTTTACTTCTAAAATAATAGATCTTTCCCCTTCTACTTCACGAATAGAAACAGCTTCTTTTTCTGAAACTAGGTTTTTAATAATTGTTTCTAAAATGTCTTTCATTTTTTCCTCCTATTGTTTATTTGTTCTTTCTATTAAAGCTTTTACAGTATCTGTAGGCTTTGCCCCATTCTTTATCCAAGTTGTTACTTTTTCCATATCTAATTTGATTTCAGCAGGATTTTTCATTGGATCATATGTTCCAATTTGCTCTACAATCCTACCATCTCTTGGAGATCTAGAATCAGCAACTACTATGTGATAGAAAGGAGCCTTTTTTGCACCAAATCTTTGTAATCTTATTTTTACCATATGTTTCACCTCCCTAAAAGTATCTATTTTTTAGTTATTTAATTTTTTTTAAATCATTTGGGTTTATATTTTTCATTATATTTTTTATACTTTTTTCATCTTTCATTTTTTTCATCATCTTTTGCGTCATTTCAAACGATGCAATAAATTTATTAATCTCCTGAACCGTTGTTCCACTACCTTTTGCTATTCTTATTCTTCTACTTCCATTTAAGATTTTAGGATTTTTACGTTCCTGTTTTGTCATAGAACATATAATTGCCTCAATTCTATTAAACTCATTATCATTAATTTTTATATCTTTTAATTGATTCATTCCAGGTATTAATTTTAATAGTGATGAAAAAGAACCCATTTTTCTCATTTGTCTTAATTGTTTTAGATAATCGTCTAAATCAAATGATTCCTTTTTTAGTTTTTCTTCTAATTTTAGTGCTTCTTCTTCATCAAATGCTTCTTCTGCTTTTTCAATAACAGATAAGACATCTCCCATTCCCAAAATCCTAGATGTCATTCTTTCTGGATGAAAAATTTCTATATCATTTAGTTTCTCACCAATAGCTGCAAATTTAATTGGTCGTCCAGTTACTTTTTTTACAGATAATGAAGCACCACCACGTGTGTCACCATCTAATTTTGTCAATACAATTCCATCTATTCCTAATTGTTCATTAAAAGTTGTTGCCACATTTACTGCGTCTTGCCCTGTCATAGAATCTACTACCAATAAGATTTCATGTGGTTTAACATTTAACTTTACATTTCTTAGTTCCTGCATTAATTCTTCATCAATATGAAGTCTTCCTGCTGTATCTAAAATAACTACATCATTTAACTTAGAATATGCTTGACTTATAGCTTGTTTAGCAATTAATACAACGTCTTTTGATTGTTCATTACTATATACAGGAATATTTAACTGCCCACCTATTATCTGTAATTGTTTAATAGCTGCAGGTCTATATACATCACAAGCTACTAATAATGGCTTTTTCCCTTGTTTTCTTAAAAGATTGGCTATTTTTCCAGCTGTTGTAGTTTTTCCTGAACCTTGCAATCCAACTAACATAATAATTGTTGGTGGATTTGGTGTGAAATTAATATTACTTTCCGTTCCACCTAATAGTTCTATCATCTCATCTTTTACAATTTTTACTACCTGTTGTCCTGGTGTTAATGATTTTAATACGTCTTGTCCTAGTGCTTTTTGCTCTACAGTTGCAATAAAGTCTTTTACTATTTTATAGTTTACGTCTGCTTCCAAAAGAGCTAGCTTAACTTCACGTAACACTTCTTTTAAATCGCTTTCTGTAATACGAGATTTTCCTTTTAATTTCCTTGTGATATTTGTTAATTTTTCAGACAATCCCTCAAAAGCCATTTTCTTACTCCTTATTTTTTATATTATTTTACATTACGCCGTTTAACTCTTCTTTAATATGTTCCAACATACTTGCAATTTGTTCGTCTGTGAATTGTGTTTGGATTTTTGTAATTTCAGATAATATTTCAGAAATCTTTTTTTCATGTTTTAGTGTTTTTTGCATGATATTTAACTTTTCCTCATATTCGAAAAGTTTATTTTCCCCCTTCTTTATATTATCCCTAGCTGCTTGCCTTGTTATATTTCTGTTTTCAGCAATCTCAGATAGAGATAAATCGCTATTATAGTAATCATCTAAGAAATCGTATTGTGTTTTTGTAAGAAGTTTCCCATAAATTTGTAGTAACATACTTAACTTCACATTCTTTTCCAAGATAATCACCTCTCTTTTGTAATGCTAATATACTTTACACCATTTTTTTGTATTTGTCAAGTATTTGATTACATTTTTTTAATAATTTTTATAAATCTTCTTATTTTAAATTAGAAAAATACACCTTCAAATCTTAGATATATCATCTAACATTTGTGGTGTATTTTATATTATAAGAAATTTATATCAATTATAAAGTATATCTACCTTCGTATGCGCTCACACGTTTCGTGCTCCTTGACCTTTTTCTTAAAGTGTGTGTGTTTAATTCTGAACCATAAACTCCCATTTCATATGCGTGGTCTCGTATATAATCAAATAACTGCATTACATCTTTATCCTTTACTTCAGGAAATTTTTCTACAAAATCTTTATATGTTACCTCTTTAATTCCAAAATTATTTAATATCATAGAAACTCTACTATTATAATTTGGCATATTCTTTTTCATATAACTACCTAATGTTATAATATCATCTCTTAAATTTGACATTTTCAATCTCCCCTATAATATTTTTACTACTAAATAATTGGTTATATTAGTTGCATTATATAACCAGCACAGGGCGAAAGCTGTATATGTGACTTGCTCCCCCAGTTCCAGAAGCAAAAGCGAACAAACCAGCAGCATCCACGTAATTAAAACTGCCACCACGTATGAAGAACGGATATGAAACATACGGAACACCTGCGCAGTCACCATTCCAAGATATATGCCATCCATTTCCTGCATCATCTCTACTTGTTTCCCATAATGCATCTCCATATTTTTTACTATTTGCCTGATAATTTGCTTTTTTTCCCTCTGTAGTGTTTTCTCCTGTACCAGCATATTCTTGTTTCTCACTTAACTGTAAAGTTTTGAAATAAGTTGTATATTCATTTGTTCCAGCTTCTAAATAACCTGCTATATATTCCCATGCTCCACCAGCTAAATCATATATTCCATATATATTCCTGGTTGTAGTTCCTTTTATCCCGTTTTCTGTATTATATTCATAATATACAGTACTTGCTGTTCCGCTTGAAGTAGCCGAATCCCTTGTCCCTCCAACCATACCTGTTTTTGTTGTATAATAACTATCTCCAATATGGTAACTGTTATTCCAAACTCCTGAACTACTGTCTGAATTCACTTGCTTATTTCCATAATCACTTTGTGTTAAATATGCTATTGCTCCCCACTGACTATTTTTCATCATTTTAGATGTTACATTTGTTGCCAATCCATATATATTTCCCTCTGCGGTCATCCTTTTACATGCTTTAACTATTTGAGGAACTGTAATGCTTCTCCAACTGGTAACATTTGGTACTGACCTTACATTATCTGTATCATTATTGGTTCTACCTAATTTTGCTCCTGTATTTGGATTACTTGCAGTTGTTGTATTACTGCTTGCTTCAAATTTTGCTACCCAAAAACCAGTAATTTCTTTATTTTCTCCTCCCATACTAGTATTAGACGTAAATGCTGGATGAACAATCCAATTGCCTTGTCCACTTTCAGTACTAATTTTTAAATTACTACCATCTGTTGCTAAATTTGTAGTTGCCCTTAGGAACTTAATATTTATATTTCCTTCTAATGGTAATTGTGTACTTGCATCTGGATGGTAACCACTTTCTATTTGATACATATATCTTGGTATCCATACAAACATACTTCCCATTTTATCATTGTCTATTGTGCCATCATTATTTATTGTTAGATTATCTTGTAACATAACATTTGCCCATTGCTTTTTATCACTTGCATAATCATACCATAATCCGCCATCCTCTGCAACTATTCTCCATTTTCCAATACTTTCATCATAAATAACAGGAGTCATTCCTTCCTCTAATTTTGGTTCGTTTACTAAAACTACCTCTATTATTTTATCTGCTGTGTTTCCTGCTCCATCTGTTAGTCGTATTTTATATATCCCACTTTGATTTATCGAAAATTTTTCTCCTGAGATATTTTTCCAGGTTCCTTCTGTTTCATTATTATATAAGCAGAAAGTAAATGTTCCTTTATTGACATTCCCTTTATATACTATGTTTTCCATTTGTATTGTTGCTGTTAGTCCATATATTTTTTTGCTTACAGTAAATTCTGGTACCTCGGTATTTTTGTCTTCATATTCAATATTGTTCCATCCTTCTATTCTATAAATATATACCCCGTCTTTTTTTACACCATTAATATCTACAACTTCTCTTGTTTGAAAATTAATTATTACCTCACGTTTTATGTTTGAGACACCAATACTTTCTAAGTTTGCTTGATTAAAATATCTAAATCCATCTATACTTGCACCCTGCA
>CALXYG010000048.1 GCA_944392885.1 uncultured Clostridia bacterium | reverse complement strand
ATTTAACTAAACTTACTAATATTCTTCACGATAATTCTCATGGTAGATTCGGAAAACATGATGCTATTCGCTTACGTGAATTGGCTAAATCTTCTGTTGGCATTGATAATCCTAGCTTATCTTTACAAATTAAACATGCTCTTCTTCAAATTGAACTTTACAATGAGCAAATTGCTGAAATTGAGTCTCTTTACAAGTCTATTTTAGACGAAATGGATTCTACTATTTTAACAATGCCTGGTATGTCTTACAATCAAGCTGCTGTTATTGTTGGCAGTATTGGCGACTTTAATCGTTTTACGCATTCTTGTCAATTGCTTGCTTATGCTGGACTTGACCCCTCTGTTGTTCAATCTGGTAACTTCCAAGCTAAGTCTACTAGAATATCTAAACGAGGTTCTGGAATGCTTAGATATTCTCTTGTTTATGCTGCCCATAATGTTGTTTTAAATAATAAAACATTTAAAGAATATTGTGAACTTAAACGTTCTCAAGGCAAATCTCATTATTGTGCTTTAGGACATGTTGCTCATAAATTAGTTCGTATCATATTTAAAATGTTAAAAGATAATGTTACTTTTAACTTAGATTAACCAAATATTTAATTTTCAATGTGTTCAGCCGTTTTTAAAAAATTAACTAAAAACGGTTATTAAAGTTGACACTTTTCTATGAATATTTTGCTATGAAATTTTTTGAAAATTTTTTCAAAATTCTATTGACTTTTCATAGTTGGTCTCCTTATTCCTTTGTATTAATTAAAAAGTCTAACCATTGTTTTATAATTTTCTTTCTATTTAGTACCTTTAAAATCTCTTCTGCTTTTTCAGAAAATTGAAGTTGTAATTCTTTATTTTCAATTATTTTTTTTATTTTATCTGCCAATTCATCTGAATCACCAACTGGTACTAGAAAACCATTTTTACCACTTTCTATTACTTCTCTTGCACCTCCAACCGGATGATTTGTTGATATAACCGGCATTCCCATGGCCATTGCCTCTAATAAAGAATTAGACATTCCTTCATAATCTGAAGACAATACAAACATAGATGCATATTTTGCCTCCTCATGCCATTGATTATTTTTCCCTTTCAAAATAATACTTTTTTCTAGTCCATAATCTTCTATCTTTTGTTTTATATTGTCACGTTCTTCTCCATCACCATAAATAAGTAACTTATAGTCTTGATATTGTGATTGTACTTTTGAAAATGCATCTATTAGCATCGGAATATTTTTTGCCTTATTTAAACGGACTGCTGTTACAATATTCCTATCATGTTCATTAATCTCTCTCCATTTTGGCAAATTCTCTTTTATTGGATTTTTAATTACAATTCCTTTATTTCGAATTATTGATGGGAAATAATTCATTGCTTCTTCTGTTTGGCAAATGAGGCCATCAGAAAAGCTGTATAATATATTACGAATTCGTTTTATTTTTTTTGTATCTTTATTAGGGTCACTTCGTTCAGAAATATATGTTTGAACTTTAATTCCTCTTGTTGCTAATATTGATAGAAAGTTTGAAGACGTTAAAAAAGACAATACTATATTAATAGAGTTTTCCTTAATAAACTTTCTAAATTTATTCACTCTTTCTATATTTCTAAAAAAAGTATTTTTATTTTTATTATATTCTATAAAATAAGTTGTTATATTTGAATTTAATTTATAATAAATTTCTGGACTATCAAGCAAAACTATAGTAATATGATACCCCATTGCAGTAAAGTCATTTGCCAATTCACATACTACCCTCTCAGCTCCTCCCATTTTTAAGTTTGGTATTGCAATTGCTATGTTTTCTTTTTGGTTCTTCATTTATTTTATCCTTTCTCTTGATAAAGTAAACTGAAATAGTTGCACAAAGCCTCAAGGCTATATTCTCTTTTCCATGTTTCATATCCATTCTGTCTTATTTGCTCTAATTTTTCCGGTAATATTTTTTTTATATTCATTATCTTCTGAGCAAGTGTTTTATAATCTTTATTATCATGTAAAAAACCATTTACACCGTCTGTCACAAATTCAGGTACCCCTCCGACTTTCGATGCAACTATAATTTTTTTTATTGACATTGCCTCCAATAAACAATTTGGTGTTCCTTCGCTATAAGAAGGAAGAATAACAATATCTATGTTTTGTAATGCTTTCCCTACATTTTCTACAAATCCTAAGAATTCTATATTTTGAATAATTCCCAACTCATTTGCTTTATTTTTTACTGTTTCAAGTATAGATACTCCATTTAGGGAAGGTGTTTTTTCATAACCAATAAAATTCAGTCTATATTGTTTATTATTATCTACTAAAATTTTTAAAGCCTCTAATGCAATATCATGCCCTTTTCCATAATTAAAATTTGCTATCATTGCTATATTATTATTTTTACTTTCTCTTTCTGACAAAAAACTTTCTAACTGCTTTACCCCATCATGAATAACTTGTATCTTATTCTTGCTTATTTTTGAGTATTTCATTAACTCTTCTGCATTCACTTTATTAATTGGTAAATACAAATCAACTTGATTATTCAAAATAAAAGATAAAATGTGGTACAATTTTTTCTTGAATCCGCTAATGAATGAACAGTTTATATAAGTATGAACCCTAAATATATGATATAAATTTTTTTTTCTAAGTTTAGTCAAACATCCTATATAATGTTCTCTTAACATATGAGATTGAAGTATTGTAATTTTTTCTAATTCTACAATAATTTTTACTTCTTTTGATGCTTTCCATATGTTATGTTCCTTAACATAATATACTTTCCCATATCTTTCAAATATATCAGAAAATTGAGTTTTGTTATTTGTAATTAAAACAAATTGAAATTTGTCTTTATTTAATTTTGAAATCACATTAATAATTTGGTGTTCAATCCCTCCATAATTTCCAGAGTTAAAACGAACAATTCCTATATTTATCATTTCCTTTAAATACCACCTTTAAATTAATTTCTCTTCTCGTTTATCATCACCATAAACCTAAGTAACCAAATTTGTTTTATTGCTGCCACTCTAATAAATACTCTTTTTAATAATAATGTATTTTTGATATATTTATTTTTTCTCCATTGTGTAAACTTTTTATCAAATTCTTTTAAATGTATCTTAATCTCTTTATTTGAATACTTATGTCTTATCATTAACATTGTTTTTCCATATACCATTTCTATAATTCCGTGATATTCTATTTCTTTTAGATACATCCCTTTGGTATTTTTTACAACGTTTTCAAATGCTTTATCGTAAAAACTAAGATCTATTTTTTTCCTTTTCCTATTATTTGATAAAGAACCTGGTCTTTGATAATAAAAATATAGTGATTCTTTCAAAATTGCAATTTTTTTTGTTCTGGTTAAAATAGGAATTAATAATCCCATCTCAGCAGCTCTACTTACATTTTCCGGAAATGTCAACCCCTGCTTTATAAAAAACTCTGTTTTAAAAAGTTTTGTTACAACATGATTCCTAATATAAGCAATTTTATCTTCAAGCTTTGAACTATCGTCTAAATTTTCTAATGTATTT
>CALXYG010000047.1 GCA_944392885.1 uncultured Clostridia bacterium | reverse complement strand
TTAAGTTATAGGAAATTGCATTTTCTATAACTTAAAAAATATTATTGCACAGAAAAATTGCTATGCAATTTTTCGCGTCGACAAATCTTTACGCTTCTTCGAGAACTTAAATATATATAGTTTAATTTTATATTATTTTTCTAATTTGCAATAAGATTTTTTCCCTTTTTTTAGAATAGCATACCCATTTTTAAAATCACTATCAGACAATATAAAACTAATATCATCTATTTTTTTATCATTTAATGCAATACCACCTTGTGAAACAAGAATTTTTGCTTGTCCCTTTGAGGGAGCAAATTTAGCAAGAATGATAGCATCAACAATAGAAATATTTACATCTGTTATTTTTTCAGTTGGCATGTTTGCTATATTGCCACCATTACCATCAAAAAGGGCAATAGCTGACTCTTCTGCTTTTTTAGCTTCATCTTCACCATGAATTAATTTTGTAATTTCATAAGCAGCTATTTTCTTTGATTCATTAATTTGCTCATCTTTTAAATTAGAAAGTCGATTTACTTCAGCCATTGGTAAAAATGTAAGTAAACAAAGAACTGTGCGAACATCTTCATCAGAGATATTTCGCCAGTATTGGTAAAACTCATATGGTGAAGTTTTTTGTGGGTCGAGCCATAAAGCACCTTTTTCAGTTTTGCCCATTTTCTTTCCTTCTTTTGTAGTGAGTAAACGGAAAGTTAGACCAAAGGCATCATCATTTCCGATTTTACGAATTAACTCAACACCACCAATAATATTAGACCATTGGTCATTACCACCCATTTGCAATTTGCATCCATAATTATCATGTAAGTATAAGAAGTCATAAGATTGCATCAGCATATAACTAAGTTCAAAAAAGGTAAGACCTTGTTCCATTCTCTGTTTATAACACTCAGCAGATAACATTCGATTAACTGAAAATAGACTACCAATATTTCTTACAAAATCAATAAAATTCAAATTTAAGAGCCAATCAGCATTATTTACAATAATAGCCGCATTCTCACCTTCGAAACTTAAAAATTTTGAAAGTTGAACTTTAAAGCATTCGACATTATGATTAATTTCTTCTCGAGACATCATTCTTCGCATATCAGTTTTTCCAGAAGGATCTCCTATGGTAGCAGTACCACCACCAATTAAAATGATTGGTTTATGTCCACACCTTTGCATATGAGAAGCAACCATCATAGATACGAAATGACCTACATGAAGGCTATCTGCTGTTGGATCAAAACCTATATAAAAAGGAACACTTTCCTTTTGGAATAATTCTTTTACTTCTTTTTCGTGTGTAATTTGTTCAATAAAACCACGTTCTTCTAACAAGTCAAATACATTTGTCATTGCTATTCATTCCCTCCACTTTAGAACTTTTACTTATTTTAACATAGTAGAAGAACCTAGTCAAGAAAAACATATACTAGTACAAATATATGCTTGACTGACTTTTTTTAGATTGATATAATAAAACAAAAAGAGAGGTAAAAAATGAAAGAACCAATTTTTTTAGAACCAATATTTAAAGATTACATATGGGGAGGAACTAAATTAAAAACATTATTTGGTAAAAATACTCCATATGAAATTACAGCAGAGAGCTGGGAAGTTTCAACAAACAAGAATGGAAAAAGTATTATAAGAAATGGTATTCACAAAGGAAAAGATTTAGAGGAATTGTACCAAGATAAAAAACTAAGAGAAACTATTTTTGGTACGAAAACTAAAGAAAAAGACATCTTCCCATTACTAATTAAATTTATTGATGCTAATAGCAATTTATCAGTTCAAGTACACCCAGATGATAAATATGCCTTCGAAAAGGAAAATGGAGAAAAAGGAAAGACAGAAATGTGGTATATTATGGAATGTAAGCAAGGAGCTCAAATCATATGTGGGATGAAAGAAAGTGTGAAACAAGAACAATTAGCAGACATTTTACAGAAGACTAATCTAGAAGACTATTTGAACTTTGTATCCGTAGAAAAAGGAGACTGTATTTATATTCCATCTGGAACAATTCATGCAATATTGGGTGATACTATTATTTGCGAGATACAACAAAATAGTGATTTAACATATAGAGTATATGACTGGGGCAGAAAGGATAAAGATGGAAAACCAAGAGAGCTTCATGTGCAAAAAGCAACTGAAGTTGTAAGAGTAGAAAACAGACCAAATGTAATAAAAACTGCAAGCTGGGGAGAATGTGAAAGGGAAATATATTCATCTGCCTTTTTTAAAGTAAACAAATTAACTATTAGAGGCATAAAAAAGGAAGTTTCTAATAGAGAAACTTTTTATGCAATGAATGTAGTAAATGGAACTGGAAGTATACAAACAAAAGAGAAAAATTATAATTTAAAAGTAGGGGATAGTTTTATCATTCCGGCAACTCTTGGAGAATATGAACTAAATGGTAATATGGAATTACTTAAATCATATTTATAATATTCATTGATCTATGTTTAATTATAAAAATACCAACGAAATCTTAAGTGCAATGTGTGCATAATAAACCGGAAATTTATTATTGCCATTTATAATTATTAGAAAAATTAAAAAAACACTTGAAATTATAAAAAAAGATGATATAATATTGAGAAATTTAAAAAATAAAAACAAGGAATAGGACAACACAAATTGATAATAGTCCAATAGAGAGCTAGAAAATGGTGGAATTCTAGTAGGATAAAACAGTTTGTTATCACCTAGGAGTTGCTTATTAGAATATAGTAAAATAAGCCGTGTATCTACGTTATAAGATAATTAAGTGAAAAGAGAAAATATGCTCTTTTAAATTAGGTGGTACCGCGGAAAATGTAATCCATTTCGTCCTAAATAGGAATGAAATGGATTTATTATTGTTAGGAGGAAATAAAATGAATGAAGAAAAACAAGATTATGGTAAAACACTAAACTTGCCCAAAACTGATTTTCCAATGAGAGCAAGTTTACATGAAAACGAACCTAGAATATTAGAGGATGTGTTTGAAAATGGGCTTTATGAAAAAATACTAAAGAAAAATGAAGGAAAAGAACCTTTTGTATTACATGATGGACCACCGTATGCAAATGGTGAAATACATACAGGTCATGCGTTAAATAAAATTCTGAAAGACACTGTAGTTCGCTATAAAAATTTAAGAGGATATTATACACCATACGTACCAGGTTATGATACTCATGGACTTCCAACAGAAAAAAGGGCAATTCAAGTTCTCGGAATTAATCGAGAAGAAATTTCAGTTGCTAAATTTAGAAATACTTGTCGTGATTTTGCGTTGAGTTTTGTGCAGAAGCAAACAGATGGATTTAAGAGATTAGGAGTACTTGGTGATTGGGATAATCCTTACATTACATTACAACCAGAGTTTGAAGCTAGACAAATTGGCATTTTTGGAAAAATGTATGAAAAAGGATATATATATAAAGGCTTGAAGCCTGTATATTGGTGTACAGATTGCGAAACTGCACTAGCTGAAGCAGAAATTGAATATAAAGATCACAAGACAACATCTATCTATGTTAAGTTTAAAGTGACAAAACCAACAGTAGCATTAAGTACAGTAAAACCTACTTATTTTTTAATTTGGACAACTACTCCATGGACACTACCTGGAAATGTAGGTATTACCATTGGCGGAGAATATGAATATAGCCTAGTTGAAACTGAAAAAGAAAATTATTTATTAGCTACACAGCTTGTAGATGAGGTTATGAAGTTAGCTAATATTGATTCCTATAAAGAAATAGGAAAATTTACGGGAACAGAATTGGAGGGAACTCTTTGTAAACATCCATTTTTAGACAGAGATTCACGTGTTGTATTAGGTAGTGATGATACTATTATAGTAGAATTAGACACTGGTACAGGTGCAGTACATACAGCCCCTGGCTATGGTAAAGAGGACTATCTTTGTGGAATTAAAAATGGATTGGATATTGTTGTAACAGTAGACGGAAAAGGATATCAACGAGAAGGGGCTGGACCATTTGAAAACATGTATTATGATAAATCAAATGAAGCTATTATAACATGGTTAGAAGAACATAATTGTTTATTACACAAACAAACAATTACTCATCAATATCCACATTGTTGGAGATGTAAAAATCCAATTATTTTTCGTGCAACTAATCAATGGTTTGCATCAGTAGAAGGGTTCAGGAAAGAAGCTCTAGAAGCAATAAAAACAGTAAAATGGTATCCAACATGGGGAGAAGAGAGAATTACTAATATGGTAAAAGAAAGAGCTGATTGGTGTATTTCAAGACAACGCACCTGGGGAGTACCAATTCCAATATTTTATTGTGAAGAATGTGGAAAAGAATACATTACTGAAGAATCAATTAAAAAAATTCAAAACATTTTCCATGACAAAGGCTCTACCTCTTGGTATGAGTTACCAATAGAAGAGCTAATGCCAAAAGGAGCTACTTGCCGAGAATGTGGAAGTAAACAATTTAAAATAGAAACTGATATTATGGATGTATGGTTCGACTCTGGCTCAACACATGAAGCTGTTCTTGCTGAAAGAGGACTGCCACCAGCAAATATGTATTTAGAAGGTAATGACCAATATCGTGGCTGGTTCCAATCATCGCTATTAACTTCAGTTGCAACAAAGGGAATAGCACCATATAAAGAAGTATTAACACATGGATTTGTTACTGATGAAAAAGGTAAAAAAATGTCAAAATCAGAAGGAAATGTTATTAGCCCACAAGATATTATTAAAGAATATGGAGCTGATATTTTAAGACTTTGGGTATTATCTTCAGATTATAAATCTGAGATTAGCTTATCAAAAGACATTTTAAAACAAATCACAGAAGTATATCGTAAAATTCGTAACACTGCACGATATATTTTAGGAAATATTGTTGACTATAATCCGAATGAACCCGTTGCATATGAAGAACTTCTAGAAATTGACAAGTTTGCCTTATATAAGTTAAACCAATTAATAAAAACTGTAACACAAAGTTTTGACTCATATGAATTCCATATTGCTTATCACGAAATTAATAAATTTTGTGTAAATGATATGAGTAATTTTTATTTAGATATTATTAAAGATAGACTTTATACATCAAAACAAAATTCAAAAGAGAGAAAAGCAGCACAAACAACGATGTATACTATTTTATCTGCATTAGTAAAATTATTAACACCAATGACGGCATTTACAGCAGAAGAAATTTGGAAGTATATGTTACATTCAAAAGCAGAAAATGTAGAAAGTCCAATGCTTGCTTACTGGCCAGAAGTAATTCCAGAATATGATAACGAGCAAGTGGCAAAGAAATGGGAAAAAATTGTAGAGTTAAAAGAAATTGTTGCAAAAAAACTAGAGCTTGCTAGAAATGATAAAATTATAGGACATTCTTTAAATGCTAAAGTAACACTATTTGCTGAAGGTGAAGAACTGACTTTCTTAAAATCTATAGAAGGTTTGTTGCAAACAGTGTTTATAGTATCAGCAGTATGTATAGAAGAAAATAAGCGCAATGAAAATGAAAACCAAATTGGTGTAAAAGTAGAAATGGCTCCTGGAAAGAAATGCGAAAGATGCTGGATGTATTCAGAAACAGTAGGTCAAGATAACGAACATCCAACATTATGCCATAGATGCACAGAAGCAATAAAATAATTCTGTTATCTAAATTGGAATTTAATTCTTTTCATGCATTCTCATTATTAACTTGTAGATTACAAGTTAATAATGAGAATGCTATTTTTAAGTTATAGGAAATTGCATTTTCTATAACTTAAAAAATATTATTGCACAGAAAAATTGCTATGCAATTTTTCGCGTCGACAAATCTTTACACTTCTTCGAGAACTTAAATATATATAGTTTAATTATATGGGTAGAGAAAAAAAGTTCTCGCGAAGCGAGATTTGTCCTTGTATAAGAAAAATCGAAGATTTTTGCTATACAACAAGGTTAAGTTTCCTTAGACTGTGCATGTTCGCGAAGCTACTTTTCTTATTGTTTCGGAATATTTCGCACATGTTTTGAATGCTATCTTAGCAAAATGCCTTTCTTGCTGTACAGGAAAATGAATTTATTACAAAGAAACAAAATTTTAGATTTTTACTTGTGTTTTTTTATTTTAGCTTGATATTAAAGTAAAAAAAAAGTATAATAAAGTCATAGATAAATTGAGGAGGAAAAGCAGTGCGAAAGAAAAAAGGTACGGCAAGCAAAATATTTAATATTTTATTTATTGTTGCAGTATGTATTGCATTAAAATTCATATATGATATTTATAAAGAGAATAATTTTGGAGATTTTTCAAAAGCAGAATATATAGCTAATATTTCGGAATTTAAAAGAGATAATCAGATAAAGGAAAATAAACATGATAGTTATCGTATTACATCTAAAGACTTTAATGATGCAATGTTTTATAAAAAAGTTTCAGTAACCCCAAATACACCATATCGTGTTTCATGCATGGTAAAGACCAAAAATGTTGAAACACAAAAAAATGTTTCAAATGCAGGAGCTGGTATCTGTATAGCTGATACCACAGAATGTTCAAATACTGTACAAGGCACGCAGGATTGGCAAAAAATCGAATTTTTATTTAATTCAAAAAACAGAACAGAAGTAGAAATAGGATTTAGATTAGGCTCATATGCAGACAATTGTAAGGGAACAGCATGGTTTTCAGATTTACAATTAGAAGTTGGATCTGAATCTCAAGACACTAATTGGAATATGGTCTGCTTTATTTTTCGTAATTTAGATGTAACAATAGAAGAAGATGGGGAAGAAACAAGGATACAAGAAAGTATGACAGAATTAGATGTTTCATATATGAAGGACAATATGGAGAGACTGAAAGATAGTTTTAAACAGCTATCTAATTATCAGATGACAATGGAATACGAGATAATTGAAATAACCGAACCAATAACAGCAGTTAGTTATGACGAAGAAAATGGATATTATGTTTCCTCTTCAGATGTTGCACATATTATAGAACCATATGTACAACAAGAGAAATATGATTATATATATGCAGCAATTAAGCTTGGGGAATATTTACATGACGATTCAGGAAACAAAAGCACATGGATTGGTTTGCGGAGGAATGGATTATAAGGATATAGGCTTTTCAAACATACGATTACCTAATGACGAAGGAAGTTATATATATAAATATGATATAGAAAGAAACTTATTTCCAGAAGAAACATTTATACACGAATTTTTACATACATTAGAGAGAATATCAAGAGAATATGGGTTAGATTATCCATTATTGCATGATTATGAGATGTATGGTTATAAAGTAGAATACAAAACAGGACTGAGAGACTGGTATCATGATTTTATGACAAAAAACATACAATATAATGGAGAAAACATAGGATTAAACTCAGCAGTATATAAAATGAAACCAGTACATCCAAATGCATTTCAATACTCTATGAAATTAGGATTAGATAATGACCCTGATAATATTATAGAAGAAATACGATTAATTATTAAAACAATTATGAATAGTACTAAATATTGGCAAAGGAGCGAAACAACAGATACATGAAAATAGAAGATTTTGACTATGCACTTCCAGAAGAACTTATTGCACAACATCCAAACGAAAAAAGGGATGAAGCAAGATTAATGATTTTAAATAGAAAAGAACAAACAATTAATCATAAAATTTTTAAAGATATAGTTGATTATTTAGAACCAGGGGACTGTCTAGTAATTAACAATACTAAGGTTCTGCCAGCAAGACTGTATGGAATAAAAGAAGATACTAAAGCAAATGTAGAAATTCTATTATTAAAAAGAATAAAAAATGATACATGGGAAGTAATGGTAAAACCAGGTAGAAAGCTAAAAAAAGGAGCAAAAGTTGTTTTTGAAAATGGAATTTTAAAAGCTGAAATAAAGGAAGTTTTAGAAAATGGTAATAGATTAGCACAGTTTAATTACAATGGAATCTTCAACGAAATACTAGACAGAATTGGAATTATGCCATTACCTCCTTATATTAAAGAAAAATTAGAACAACAAGAGCGTTATCAAACTGTTTATGCAAAATACGAAGGCTCTGCAGCAGCACCAACAGCAGGATTACATTTTACAAAGGAACTACTAGAAAAGATAAGAGAAAAAGGAGTAGAAATTGCTAACGTGACTCTTCATGTTGGGATAGGAACATTTAGACCAGTAAAAGTAAAAAATATAGAGGATCATAACATGCATTCAGAACATTTTTATATTAAGCAAGAAGATGCTGAGAAAATTAATAAAGCAAAAGAAATGGGAAAGCGTGTAATTGCTTGTGGAACCACATCATGTAGAGTATTGGAATCTGTAGCAGATAATAAAGGGAAGGTAAAACAAATAGAATCAGATACTAGTATCTTTATATACCCAGGTTATAAGTTTAAATGTATAGATGGATTGATTACAAATTTTCACCTGCCAAAATCTACTTTAATTATGTTGGTATCTGCTTTGGCAGGAAGAGAATATATTTTGAAAGCATATGAGCAAGCTGTTAAAGAGAAATATTTATTTTTTAGTTTTGGAGATGCAATGTATATTATATAAAGAAGAAAGAGGAAATAAAATGAAACCATCAGTAACATATGAACTATTACACGAATGTAAACAAACAGGTGCAAGAAGAGGAGTAATACATACACCTCATGGAGATATACAAACACCAGTATTTATGCCTGTAGGTACACAAGCAACAGTAAAGGCTATGACACCAGAAGAATTAAAAGAAGATGTAAAAGCACAAATTATACTAGCTAATACTTATCACTTGTATTTAAGACCAGGACATGAGATAGTTAAACAAGCAGGAGGGCTACACTCATTTATGAATTGGGAAAAACCAATTTTAACTGATAGTGGAGGATTTCAAGTGTTTAGCCTTGGGGATTTAAGAAAAATTACCGAAGATGGTGTTGAATTTAAATCTTATCTAGATGGAAGTAAACATTTTCTTTCACCGGAAAAAGTAATGAAAATTGAAAATGCACTAGGTGCAGATATCATAATGGCTTTCGATGAATGTGCCCCATATCCATCTACTTATGAATATACAAAAAATTCTATGGAAAGAACAACAAGGTGGGCAATTAGGTGTAAAAATGCACATAAAAGAGAAGATCAAGCATTATTTGGAATTATACAAGGTGGCTTTTATAAAGACCTACGCAAAAAGAGTTTAGAGGATTTGGAAATTTTGGATTTCCCAGGTTATGCTATAGGAGGAATTAGTGTTGGAGAGCCAAAAGAAGAATTTTTATCAATTCTAAACTATACTGCACCACTGATGCCAAAAGAAAAACCGAGATATTTAATGGGAGTTGGAACACCAGATTACTTAATAGAAGCAGCAATGGCAGGTATTGATATGTGTGATTGTGTATTGCCTACAAGAATTGCACGAAATGGAACTGCTATGACATGGAATGGTAAAGTAGTAATTAGAAATGCTACATATGAAAAAGATTTTGAGCCACTAGATAAAGAATGTGATTGCTATACTTGCAAAAACTATTCGAGGGCTTATATCAGACATTTAATTAAATGTAATGAAATATTGGGAATTAGACTTTTATCAATTCATAATTTAAGGTTCTTGACGAGACTTATGGAAAGAGTTAGAATAGAAATAGAAAATAACAATCTAAAAACATTTCAAAATAAATTTTATAAAAAATATGGTTATACCAAAGAATAGGGGAGATTAATATGGAATTAATGAGTGGAGAGCAACAAGAAAAAGAACATAAAGGGAAAAAAATTGTAATAATTTCTTTTATAATTACAATGATATTTATTGTGTTAATTGTTGTAGCAATATTAGTATTAAAACAAGTGGAAAACAATAGATTAAAATTAATAGTAGATGGAAAAAGAAGTTTGATGTCAAATGACTTTATTATAACAGACCCAGAAAGCGGTTCAATCTACTTGAACATTAATGAAATTGCAACATTAACAAATTACCAATTTTTTAATGGAGAATATAAGCAATATTCAGAAGATAAAACAAAATGCTATGTAGAATGTAATGATGAACTAGCAATGTTTGAATTAAATTCTAATATTATATACAAAAACAATGCAGCAGATAAGCTAAATTTTGACAAATACATTACTGATGGAAAAGTAAAAAGTTATAACAATGCTTTATATGCAACTCAAAATACAATACAAATGGCATTTAACACTAGAGTAACATATAACGAAGATAACAAAACAATTTATCTAGAAACACTACCATATTTAGTAGAATATTATAAAAATATAGTAACTGAATATGGTTATACTGGAATAGCAGAAGATTTTATTACTCGAAAAACATTAGTGTATGATATGCTTGTAGTTCAAAGAGATAAAAAATATGGAGTTGTTTCTACAAAAGATTTTTCTAGTATTATTGGTACCAAATATGACAGCATGATTTATATCGAAAACACACAAGAATTTATCGTAACTAGTGAACAAAAAACTGGAACATTAGATATATCTGGTGAAACCAATATTGGATTAAGATATGACGAAATTGACTTAATTGATGGACAAGCAGGGCTATATTATGTAAAAAATGATAATTTATATGGCGTACTAAACGGAAAAGGAAGAGTAATAGTATATATAGAATATGACGATATTGGAATAAATCGTAATATATTTCCACTAGATAATATAAAAAACAATATGTTTTTATATAACAATTGCATTCCGCTAAAAAAGGGAACAAAATGGGGAATAGCGGATAAAAACGGAAATATTATATTAAATTTCGAATATGATGAATTAGGCTATGCACAGGGAGAATCATTAAATGTAGAAGGTGAAAACACAACAATAGATATAACTACAAAAGATAAAAGTATAAATAACGTAGTAGTTATTCCATACATAGAAGGGATTGTAATAGGAAAGGGAAAACAATACGGTGTTGCAAATTCAATAGGTGAAATTATTATTCCTTGCGAATTCGACAAAATATATTCTATTACAAACGAAGGAGAAGATGAATATTATTTAGAAAAGAATGGAAGAGTAACAAAACTAGACAAATATTTAGAAGATAATAAAATTAATGTTAATAATCCTGGTGGAGTAGATATCACCACAAATACAATAAATAATGCAATAACAAATACAACGAATACAACAAATGTAACAAATGACTTTGTTATTATTATGTAATAAATAAAAACTTCCTTAATATACATGAAACAAGGGTATAGTAAGGAGGTTTTTATAAATATGGTAACAAAATCAATTGAAAATGTTAGAGAAAACAATTTAATTAGAATTCTAAAAGGTAGTATAGTGGCTATTTTATTTACGATATGTACATTACTTATTTTTGCATTGCTATTAGCATATACAAATATGTCGGAAACTATGATTACACCCATTGTAATTACAGTTAGCGGAATGAGCATATTAATTGGAAGTATAATAAGTAGTAGAAAAATAAGAAAACAAGGATTAATTAATGGAGGACTAGTAGGACTTATATATATTACAGTAATATATTTGTTATCTAGTATAATACAAGGGGATTTTGGGGTTAATATGTATGCAATTATAATGATATTTGTGTGTATTTTGGCTGGTTGTTTAGGAGGAATTATAGGCGTAAATCAAAAAAGAGCTAGCTAAAAAACAAAAAAACGAACAAAAATTTGCAAAAACTATTGACAAGAAAAATTAAAAATAGTAAAATAACACAAACAAAAGTTCTATAAAAATTTTCTTGGGAGGTAGTGAAAATGCAATTAATAAAAAATGATGTAATTACTTATACTGTAAGTAGAGTAGCAAATGGAAACTGTTATATATCTATTCAAAATGGAGAAGTTCAAGTACAGGCACCATGGTATATTACCAAAGAGAAAATACAAACATTAGTAGAAAATAGAGCAAAATGGATTAGTGAAAAACTAAGAGAATATGAAAATGAATCTATAAAGAAAAGAAATTATGTGTTAGGTAAGCAAGTAAAAATATTAGGCGAAAATTATAAATTAGTTTTACAATATGAGAATATTAAATTACCTAGGCTAGAAGTAGAAAAGAAAATGGTCAAAATTACAATGCCAATTCGTTATAAAAAAATGGATACAAATGATATTATTGGAATTTTGTTGGAAAAAATGTATGAAAGGATAGCTAGTCAAGAAATAGAAAATGCAATGGAAAAAACTAGACTTATGCTTGGAATAGCACCAGATGATTACGAAATAAGAAGAATGAAAAATACTCTAGCTAAATGTGGAAACGACAAAAAAATTATAATTAATCCAGATATTGCTGTATATTCTAGAGAAACTATTGACTATATTATATTACATGAATTTTGCCATTTAAAATACAAAACACATGCTAGAAAATTTTATGAAATGATAAAACAATATATGCCAAATTATGAAGAACAAGCAAAAAAAATAGAAAATGTTAATTATTAAAATAAATATAGAAAATTACTAAAAATACTAGCACATTTAAAAAAAATGTGCTAGTATTATATAAGATTAATATATTGGGGTGTAGCCAAGCGGTAAGGCAGATGGCTCTGACCCATCGATGCGTAGGTTCGAATCCTACTACCCCAGCCACTTAAGAATTATATGAATAGCCAACATTCATACTATATTTAAACTTATTTTATATAAATAGAAAACAATTTAACTAAAATCATCGAAAGATGGTTTTTTTATTGTATAGGAAAAATCAATATATATCTTGACTGTATATAAAATTTTTCCGTATACAACAAGGTTAAGATTCCTATAATTGTGTAATAATTACGAAACCGTTTTTTTATAGATTTTCTTCCTTAAAAAAATATTAATTAATATATTCATACCTTCTATTTTCATGGGCATAATAACATAAAAAGGAGGAAAGTTTTATATTATGAAGGATTCATTAAAAATAGAGCAAATTAAGGCATTAGAGGTATTAGACTCTAGAGGTAATCCAACAATACAAGTTGAAGTAATAACAGAGGGTGGCTTTTCGGGAGTGGCTATGGTACCATCTGGTGCTTCTACTGGAAGTTTTGAAGCTCTGGAACTACGAGATGGAGAACAAACTAGATATATGGGGAAAGGAGTTATAAAAGCCATAGAAAATATTGAGCGAAAAATTGCAAGAAAACTAGAAGGAAAAAATGTTTATGAACAAGTGAACATAGATCAAATGTTAATACAATTAGATGGCACAAAAAATAAAGAAAAACTAGGAGCAAATACTACTTTGGGAGTTTCACTTGCAGTTGCAAAAGCAGCAGCAGAATCTTTGGGAATGGGGCTGTATCATTATATAGGAGGAGTTAATGCAAAAAAATTGCCAAACCCTATGATGAATATATTAAACGGAGGTAAACATTCTGATAATAACTTGAACATTCAAGAGTTTATGATAATACCATTTGGAGAAATAGAATTTAAAGAAAAACTGAGAGTGGGAACAGAAATCTACCATACACTAAAAAAGGTGTTAAAGTCAAAAGGATATACAGTAGGCATTGGAGATGAAGGAGGCTATGCACCGTATTTAGCAGACGAAAGAGAAGCCTTAAATTGCATTATGGAAGCAATTATAAAAGCAGGATATAAACCGCAAACCCAAGTTGGAATTGCATTAGATGTAGCAAGCACAGAGATGATTCAAGAGGCGAAAAAAATAGAAAAAGATGGTTACTACTTTTGGAAAAGTGGAGAATTCAAGACAAGAAAAGAAATGGTAGAATATCTAAAATTCCTAGTAGAAGATTACCCAATAGTATCAATAGAAGACGGATTGGCTGAAGAAGATTGGGATGGCTGGAAAGAACTTACTAAACAATTGGGAGATAAGATTCAATTAGTTGGTGATGACTTATTTGTCACAAATCCAGTAAGGCTAAAAAAAGGAATTGAAAATAAAATTGCAAACAGTATTTTAATTAAACCAAATCAAATAGGAACATTAACTGAAACACTAGACACTATTGAACTTGCGAAGGAAAATGGATATAAAACGATTATATCACATAGATCAGGAGAAACAGAAGATACAACCATTGCCGATATTGCAGTACGGAACAAACTCTACTCAAATTAAAACAGGTGCTCCGTGTAGGACAGATAGAACAGCTAAATATAATCGATTACTAAATATTGAAGAAGAAATTAAGTTCTAGAAACAATATTCTAGAAGAAAAAATTATGATGACAGAAAATACAGTAAATGGCTATATTACTAAAGAAGTAGACACAAACATAATGACAAAGTAATGAAAATAAAACAGAACCATATAGGACTAATGATTAGATTTAAAAATAAAAGTAAGTAATTAAAGTTTTGAAAAATTACTTACTTTTATGATATAGGGACAAATTACATGTATGTTTTTTTGAACCAAGTTGTAGAAATAATTGGCAAATAAATCATGCTACTCAAGCTGGTGAACAAATACTAATATGCATTGAGGGAAAAGACTGATATCAAGAAGAAGGAACAACATATACATTATCATGGGATGTAAGTAAATATAGTGCTAATACAATACTTAAAATCACATATTTTACAAAATAACAAAAAAACATATAAACATAAAAAACCCAATCGATTTAAAATCGATTGGGTTTTTTATGTTTTGCAATATGTAATTTAAACAAATAAATTTGCAATATTTAAAACAATAACAGCAAATAAAATTTTATTTGTAATTATCAAACTTTTTGTTGTAATGTTTTTAATTACTGTTAAACGATATTCTTTCTTGACAGTTAATGCTAAACAATTAGTTGTATTTGATATACTTTTCATAAATACCAACTCCTTTTTATAAAGAAGAAGCAATCTTGTAATCAAATAAATAAAGTTAAAAATCACCAAGTTATAATACTATTATACCATAGTCAACATAAAAAAACAACAAGATATGTAAAGAAAATGTAATATAAATTTAACCCAATTGAAACATATAAAACAATTAGGTGTTGTATAATAAAGAAAAAGGTTATAAAAAGGAGAAAAATGGACTTAAACCGTACATTAAAAATAGTTGGAATTGAACCAATACGAAGCTTGAATTATGTTGAAATAAATAGCATTGTTCAAGGTTTTGCAGAGTTATTAGTTAATACATTTGTAAATCAAAAATTAAATTATCAAGAAATTGTGGCTAAAATGTTTAAATGTAATATGTATTTAGCAAATATTTCGGAGAAATTTGGAACGGCTAACTATTTTTATAAAAATCAAGCAATCTATTATAAAAAAGAAAGTGATTTAAAAAAATTAGATGATTATATAATACATGAATGTCTTCATTATTTTCAAGATGAAAGGGAAAAAGACGAAAAGTTAAAAAGAATGGGGCTTTGTACTTTCCAAGAATTTAAAATTTATTGTATGGCCTTAAATGAAGCAGCTATTCAATACATAACAAGTAGAATGATGAAAACTGCTAAACAACAAATAGAGTATTCAGGAATTGTGCTTAATACGAGAAGCCCATCATACTATCCACTACTATGCAATTTAATTGAGCAAATGGTTTATTTAGTTGGAGAAGATGTTTTAGTAGATAGTGTTTTATTTAGTAATGACAGATTTGTATATGCGTTTATTGATGTTGCAGGAGAGATAGCATTAAAAGAAATACAGGCTAATTTTGATATTTTACTAGAATTAAAACACAATAAATCAGGAGATATATTGAAACAGGAAATGCTAATTAAGCAACAATATGAAAAAACACAGAACTTAATTTTAACTTCCTATTTTGATGGAGCGTTTTCACTTATCGATAAAATAGAAGAGTTAGATGAATATCAAAAAAAGTTAGAAAACTATAAGCAATATTTAGGAAATGTAGATCAATATCGTTTTTATGAGGAATATAGAGACAAACAAATAGAGAAAATAAATAAAAAGATTATTACATTAAGTAGAAAAAATTCAAAAAACATGTTAGAAGTAGTTAGCAACAATAAAATAATTCTTTTTTTTAGAGCAATTCGTAATTTTCTATTAAAAGGAAGGGAAGATTACAAAATAAAGTAGTAAAGTTAAGTTGTAATTAGGAACATAGCATTAACATGTAACCTTAGTAAATTCTTTAGCAAAGTTACTTAAAAAACAAAGATAGGAGGAATACAATGGAAGTTATTAATCAAGTGTTAGAACAGAAAGAAAAACAGGACATAGTAACAACAGAAACAAGTAACTGTTTGGCTTTAACAGTAAAAAAAGAATATAGGCTAATAGTAATTAAAAATGCAATAAATAAAGGATTTAAAGTTTCATGGAAGATAGCTTTAAGTATTATTACAATTAATTTTTTAAATACTTTCTTGTAAAATTAATATTATTTTACAGTAACATCTGTTTTCCTTGACCATACTAATTAGAGAGTGTATAATAGAAGCAATTGAATGTAAGGGAGAATAGCAATGCTAGAACAAATAAATACACCAAAAGATTTAAAAGAGAAGACAATAAATGAGAAAAAAGAATTAGCAGAAGATATTAGAAAAGTAATTATAGATACGGTATCAAAAAATGGGGGGCATTTAGCTTCTAATCTTGGAGTAGTAGAATTAACTATTGCATTACATAGTATATTTGATACCCCGAATGATAAAATAATATGGGACGTAGGACATCAGGCTTACGTACATAAAATTCTGACGGGAAGAAAAGAAAAAATGGGTACCTTGCGTAAAAAGGATGGAATTGCAGGTTTCCCAAAAGTGACGGAATCAGAACATGATAGTTTTAATACTGGACATAGTAGTACATCTATATCTGTTGCATTAGGAATGGCACGAGCAAGAGATTTGCTAAAAGAAAATTATCAGGTAGTCGCAGTAATTGGTGATGGAGCATTAACTGGTGGAATGGCACTAGAAGCATTAAATGATGCAGGATGTAGCAAAACAGATTTAATTGTAATTTTAAACGATAATGAAATGAGTATATCTAAAAATGTTGGTGGAATGGCAGACTTCTTAGCTAAGTTACGAACAAAGAAACTTTATACTAAAACAAATATTACAACAAAGAAAATATTAAAACAAATTCCACTAATAGGAAAGCCAACAGTTTGTCTTATTCAAAAGATAAAGCGAGGTATTAAACAGTTATTTATACAGAAAATGTTCTTTGAAGATATTGGTTATACATATCTTGGACCAGTAGACGGACATGATATTGCAAAATTAGAGAGTATATTAAAAATCGCTAAAACAATTAAAGGACCAGTATTAATACATACTATTACTCAAAAAGGAAAAGGATATTTACCAGCAGAAAACGAACCAGACCAATTTCATAGCACATCAAGTTTTGATATAAAAACAGGAAAGAAAACTATAAGCAATAAAGATTATTCTAAAGTATTTGGTGATAAGGTAGTTAGCTTAGCAAAAAAAGATTCCAGAATTGTAACTATTACTGCATCAATGAAAGAAGGTACAGGACTTTTCGAATTTGCCAATATATTTCCGGAACGATTTTTTGATGTAGGAATTGCAGAACAACATGCATTAGGACTCGCAGCAGGGTTAGCAAAAAATGGAATGAAGCCAATTGTCCCTATTTATTCTTCATTTTTACAAAGAGGCTATGATCAAATTTTACATGACATTTGTATACAAAATTTACCTGTTACTATTTGTATAG
>CALXYG010000046.1 GCA_944392885.1 uncultured Clostridia bacterium | reverse complement strand
TCGCCTTCCATTTTGCTTACTTTAAAAAGCACATAATCAGCATCATCTTTATTTACTCCTGCTTCTAAAATTGCATTTGTTTGTTTTAAAGTATTTAGCTCATTAAGTGTCTTTTGATATTCAGCTTCTTTTTCAGCTTGTTTCTCAGCTTCTGTTTTTTGACTTTCTTTCCACTCTTTAAATGCTTTTAACTCATCTTTACTAGGCATTTTCTTTTGCTCTTTTTCTAGTCTTTCTTTCAATATTTTGTTTAATTGCTCTTGAGTGAAAGTCTTTTCAGTTGCTTTTCCCTCATTTTGATTTGTAGTTTGAGTATCTACATTTCCAGTTCCTTCAGTATTTGTACTTTCTACTGTATTTGTGTTTTGATTTTCTAAATCTTTGTTATCTTCCATTTTTTCCTCCTAATTTTTAAGTCCAGAGTTGACTGATTACCTTGTTTCTTTAGTGCCTTACCAAGTAAAAGGCATATAAAAAAGACAGTCGTTAAACTGTCTTAAATAACTAATCTGCTATTATCTTTTCTTAAACCTGTTTGTTTTAAGAAATTATCTAAAGCTTCTCTATTTGCTTTTTCATTTGCTTTTATATTTCTTATTTCATCTTGTACTTGTTTTATATCTATGTTTTCATCATTACTTGTTAAAATTGCTTGTTGTGCTTTTAAATCTTTTTTATTTTGCCTTATTTTTCTTTCAAAATATCTTTGCTTTTGTGTTGCTTCATATTTACTTATTTTCTTTCCGTTATATTCTACTTTTTCGTTTCTCCAAGCAGTTAATTGTTCTTGTGAATATGCTCTTGCACTACCTTTATGATATGGATGCCAATCGTGTCTGCAATTTATCCCTTTAAAACCTGTTACTTCTCCATATCCTATATCTGAAAAACTTAAATATCCTTTTTTTCCACTTCTGCTAACTATCTTTCCTTGCCAACGTGCGTGTTCTGGTCTAGCTCCGCTATGTGCTGTAATCTCCATTAAGTCCCAGTTCATTTCATCTGCTCTAAGTTCTTGTAGTTTTCCACAGTTTTGATTTACAGAAGTAACTATATTCATACGAACTGCACTTTCTAAACTTCTTCTAGCTCCACTTGGATATTTTATCATTGCCCCTTGACCACTTAAATTTTTTATTTCATCTATAATTGCAGAAGTATAGCTTTTTAGACCTGTACTAACATACATATAAGCATTATTCATCGCATTTATAAATTGTGTTTGTGCTGTATTTGCTGTTGTCATAGCTAGGTTTTGTAAGTTGTTTGATGTTCTTAATATTGTTGCGTTCATAATTTGTTTTATACTTTCATCTTGTTTTAAAGGTAATGGTTGCAAACCCGCTTCTTTGTATATTTTGTCATCAAGCTTCAAGCTTTTTTCTCCTGCCTCATAAAAGATACGATTTACTTCTTCTATTGTTGTATTGTTATATTCTGCAACCAATCTGATAATATCCTCATACAAATAGCCCATTTCTTGGGCTATTCTTAAATCATTTATTACTACTGTATTTGCATAACCAAAATTAGCTATTCTTGTTGCTATTTCTTCTATTATGTCTAATTCTAAATTTGAATATATTTGATTGGCTTGTCTTTCTATATTTATAAAATCCTGTTCATTTAGCATATTAAACCTCTATTTTTATAGATATATCATTAGTTATTGGCTTTCCATCAACATTAAAAATAACCTCTGTAGTATCAATTTTTATATCTTTTATATTGTATTTATCGCAAAAATCGAATAGTTTTTGTTTTATTTCTATCAAATCTTTTTCCATTATTCTTCCTCCTCATTATTGTTTGGAGTAAATCCAAAAGCTTCTTGATTACTCATTTTTTCTTCTTGTATTCTTTGTAATTCTTCTTCTGCTTCATCTTCTGACATACCTTTTATATCCATCAAATAAGACTTTTTACTTTTTAAACCTTGCGTTACTTCCATCTGTGCTCTTGTGGTTTCCTTATCTTTATCTTCAATTATTGAATCATCTGGAGTGATTGTTATTTTATTTGTTTTTATTCCTTCTAACTCACATACGGCTCTTACTAAATCTTCAACATTAGAATTAACAATTATTTGATAATGTTGCTTAGTTCTAAAAGCTTGACTATTTTCTGATATTACTTCAGTAGCTGTTTTAGTTCCTGCTCCATCAAATTTATAATAATTACTTCCTAAACCTATGTTTTCAGAAAGCCAATTCAAATCTGCATTAATACTATCAATATGCTCATCTTTTCTTATTTTGAAGTCTATTTCTTTGACTGGATCTTTCATTTCTGCATTTATTCCAACATATACTCTATCGTTTTTATCAAAATATTGTACGAAACGTGGATTTCCTTGTTCATCTGTTTCCATTCCACCCTTCATTGCAGCTTGGTCAACAAGTATTCTTTTTTTACCTAAGACAAATTCGTTATAAAAACTGTCGTACTTTGTATCTAATGACTTAAATCTATCTATACTGTTTGCATAAATAGAAATCCCCATAGGAGAGTTAGTATCAAAATTATTTGCTAGGTTAGGTTTCCAAATTTGGAAATATGGATTTTGTGTTATTACAACTTCGCTTTCTTGTACATTTGGAAATATATCATTAAAGTTTAATTGTTTTCCTAAAGCTGTATCTGTAATAGATTTATATACTTCATTAAGTTTTAAATATTTACCAGTTACATATTCGTGATATGTAATATGCGTATAATAGATTTTTCTCTTTCCTTTATCATCAACAAATCTACTAACTGTTATCATTCCTGTAATATAACCATTTGTAAATTTATATGGAATAATTACATCTCCATCTACGTAATCTATAATTGTATTGTTATTTTCATCTTTATATTCAACAGTTGCTCCATTACCTAATGCCAACATTTTTTCAATAAAAATAGGAAGGTTAACAGTAAAGTTATTTTCTTTACTATCTAACACTTCCCATAATCTTTTTGTAGCATTTTTATTACTTAAATTTATTTGTGTTTTCTCTGTCCATAATAATTTAGTTAAGTCTTCACACAATTTTTTTGGCATGTTCATAGTCAATCTTTCACATTGTGTATTTTTCCCATTTACAATTTCTGTATAGTAATGGAAATCATTTACGTTTCCTCTATACCAGCTCTTCCATATAGCCATTAAATCGTAAATTGTTCCAACTGTTAAATTTATACCTTTTTTACTTAAAACACTTGCTATGTTATTGTAAAAATCCATTTTCCTTCTCCTTATATTTTTTAACAACTTCATTTATAAAATCATTGCTAGAAGCCACTATTTCACAAATATCTTCATAATTATATTCAGTATCATTATTTTGAGCATGACCATACTCATATAACCATACATGTGTTAATTCATGTTTTAAACTTTTTATAAGATTAGCTTGGTCTTTCAATAAATATATTTTTTGCTCAATATAACAAGTTAATCCCATTGTATAATCATTATCTGCTTTTAATCTCATTTGTTCTTTATCTTTTTCTTCGATTGTCCAATGTGTATTATTAATTTTAAATTCAAACATCTTTTTCTCCTTATTGTTTTAATCCTAATTTTTGTAAGTTATCTTTTATCCAATATTGAAATTGGTCTTGTGTATGGTCTGCATAACTATAAGCATAATCTTGTGTATATGTGTTATAATATTTTTCACTACTTAAAAAAGCCTTTTCCATTTTATCTGGAATAGGCTTTCCTTTTTCTACACTGTCTTTTAACCACATATAGTTTTCATTTTCTTTTTTAAATATCAGATTGTTATTATTATTTAAAACTCTAAACTTTTTCTTTGCTAAAAAGTCTTGAGAATAATCTATTAATTGTTCTTTATTCGTTCCTTTATCGACTGGATGTAATCTTCTACCATAGTCTTTAAAATACTGATTTCTTAAAGCTCCTTCTGCACTATCTATTGTTTCTTTATCTGTTCCTGCTTTAAATTTCTTGTTTATTGCTGATTCAAAATTGAATATATCTCTACTTAATTCACTTGGTGCTTTTTTGTTTGGCTTTTCGTGTGGGCTATAATAATAAGTATCTAATAAATACCAATATCCATCTGTTCCATATCCATAAGCTCCACAAGTCGTTGCACTTGTTTGATGTCCACTATCTATTGCAAAATCTATATATAATATTTTTACTTTGTTCTTTTCTAAATAATCTTCATCTACATACTCTATTAAATCAGGGTTATATATAAGTCCTTCTAGTCCAATTACTTCTCCTAAGTATATCCATCTATAACGTTTTTCATCATTTCGTTTTAGTTCTTCGGCTTCTTCTATTGCCATTTGTCCTAACCATTCTTTAGGAACCGTTCTATAATCACTTTGATGTACTAAATATCTTTTAATTTTGCTTTTTTCATCTACCCATTTATTAACCCAATCAAATTTGTTTTTTGGTGGATTGTATGAATAAAATGTAATAAACCAATCATTATTACCTCTTACAAAAGTTGCTTTTATTTGTTCTATATCTTCTGGATTATCCCAACCTGTTAACTCTTCAAACCATATCATTTTTATAAGCTTATTTTCGTCTATCATTCCTTTTACTGTTTCATAGTCTTCTCCTCCTGAAAAATATATAGTATTTCCATTGTTAAATCTTATTT
>CALXYG010000045.1 GCA_944392885.1 uncultured Clostridia bacterium | reverse complement strand
GAAGAAATAAAAGGTCTTTTTTTTTTTTTTTATCAAGGATAACCGCAATAAAATATATATAGATTTAATGGTGGACTATTTAAAACAGATAACATTATTGATAATTTGATTATAAAAGATAGTATTTTAAAAGAAATATTATCTATTGAGAAATATAATTTTGATTCAGATTTAAACGTTAATATTCTAGGTCATATCTTTGAGCAATCTATTACAGATTTAGAAGAACTTAAGGCATCTATCAATGGTGAGAATTTTGATAAAAAACAAGGTAAACGTAAAAAAGACGGTGTATTTTACACTCCAGAGTATATTACCAGGTATATTGTTAGCGAGACGATTGGAAGTTGGCTGGAAGATAAGAAAAAAGAACTTGGTTATTATGAATTACCCAAAATTGATGATGAACAATGGAGAAGAATAAAAACAGGTAAAGTTCAAAAAAACAATAAAACAATCAAGGCGCATTTAAATTTTTGGTTAGAATATCGTAAAGCACTAGATAACATTAAAGTTTTAGATCCTGCTTGCGGTTCTGGTTCTTTTTTGGTTCAGGTATTTGATTACTTAAAAGAACAAAGAAATCAGGTAAATGAAGAAATCGCTACCTTTGAGGGAACACAATCTGAATTATTTAACCAAGATACACATATTTTATCAAACAATATTTATGGTGTAGATTTAAATGCTGAGTCTGTAGAGATTACTAAATTATCACTTTGGCTAAAGACGGCAAATAAAAAAGATCCATTGACAGCTTTAGATAATAACATTAAATGCGGTAATTCATTAATAGATGATGTCACCGTTGCCGGTGATAAAGCTTTTAACTGGAACAAAGAATTTCCTGAAATTATGGAAAGTGGAGGTTTTGATATAATTGTTGGAAATCCACCATATATTTTTGCTAGAAATAAAAGTTTTAGTGAACGGGAAAAAAATTATTATTATAAAAAATATAAACAGGCCTTATATCAAATAAATACTTATGTATTATTTATTGAACAAGCATATAATTTAATTAAAAGACATAGTTATTTAGGATATATTGTTCCAAATACATTTTTAACAATTAATAGTTGTAAAGAGTTAAGAGCTTTTATTCTAAAAGAAACAAATGATATACAAATTATAAATATTTTTGATAAAGTTTTTAATGATGCTGCTGTTGATACTTGCATTATGATTCTGAAAAGAGAATTAGGAAGTAAGTTATCCTTAGGTGAAATGAGAGAACGGATATTAACTCTTAATCAAAATGTAGATAAGAAAGATGTCATGATTGATGAATATATTATTAATATATCAACACATCAGAATCCTATAATTTCTAAAATATTAAATAAAATAAATAGCAAGTCTCAAAAAATTCAAGATTTTTCAAATGTGGTAGCTGGCTTACAAGCATATGAAACAGGAAAAGGAACACCTAAACAAACAGAAGATATGAAAAAAAATAGAGTGTATCATTCCAACAATCCTATAAATACAACATATAAAAAATATCTTGAGGGAAGTGATGTATGTAGATATTTTTTAGGATGGAGTGGAGAATATTTAAGTTATGGTAATTGGCTTGCTGCTCCTAGAAAACCTGAGTATTATGAAAAAGAAAGGATACTTGTTCGGCAAATTCCTTCAAAACTTCCTTATTGCATTAATGCCGTTTACACTAATGAGAGGTTATTAAATGACAGGAATAGTATGATAATTTTAGACTTTAAAGAAAATCCTAAATTATTGTTAGCATTATTGAATAGTAAATTAATGTCATTTTGGTTTATTTATACATTTGATAAATTACAAAGAGGAACATTCCCTCAATTTAAAGTGAATGAATTAAAACAATTTCCTATAGTGCAGATAAAACAAGAATTCAAAATAAATTTAATAAACTTTGCTGATATTATTTTATTACAAAATAAGGAACTGCATGAAAAGTCATCTCATTTTATAAATTTATTAAAAGCTGAATATGAAACTATAGAAATCTCGGGAAAATTAAATAATTGGTATGAATTAGATTGGAAGCAATTTACTAATGAATTAAAAAAGCAAAAAATTGTTCTTTCTGGTTCACAAAAGGATGATTGGTTTGAACGTTTTAATCGTGTATCCACTGAAATTAAAGAATTGCAAAAAACAATAGATGAAACAGATAAGCAAATTGACTCTTTAGTTTATAAACTCTACAATTTAACAGACGAGGAAATTAAAACTATAGAAAGCGTAACTTCGTAAAAAATTTATTGTAATTGTTTTATATTCAGACGAAAATTAATTCGTTTTGGTGAGGATTTATTTGTGCTTTGCCAAGTTGTGGTTACTATTCTATTTTATTGAACTAAATAGGATTTTATTCGGATGTTAGCTGAAGTGTTTTGTTCTCTAAACGTATAGATTGGTATTCAGGAAAATAAATATTTTTATTATTTGGAACGCTACGCCCCTGTTTTATAATATTCATTAAATCTAAAATTAAATACCCCAAAGAACACTGAACTTTTTGAGAAGTAAAAGTCTTTGCATCCATTGGTTCCACCTTATATAAACCATTAAGCCAAAAACAATAATCATTCTCAACCGATAAAAGACGATTAGGATAGTATCTTTTATTATGCTCACACATAGTCTCAATCTCATTAAGAATTGTGGTATCTGGTGTTGAGAAAGAGTTACAAATTAAAAAAGTAAAAATATTATCTGATGATTTTGTTAAAGGATCATATTGCTCCTCAATGGCAGGCATCGCGGACATATTTCCAAGATAGTTTCTGAAAGAGCTGACTTTGTGTCCCATAAAATCATCTATTAAATTTTCTCTTCTCTTTAAATTTTTAACACTTTTAAGATTTTCTATTGAATCTTGAATTTCCTTTTTAGCGGCTTGTGATTTTACTTGGCCTACAGCAATAACATTTTCACAATTATAATAAGTATAAAGCTCATCGTCATTGGGAGAGAATTTTAGGGCAAAGTCCTTTTCAAAGATAATAATATCACATTGTTTTGAGATAGAGCCATAGCTATCAATTACAAATCCACTTCCAACACCAACCCCTGCAGGTAGAAGACGTTCTAATTGATCCTTAACACTTTTTTCACGTCCCGAACCTATCGCTTGAGGATGAGAATTTTTCGCAGCTTTATCAAATGCATTTACTAAATCTTTTGACAATCCTTGTAAATATTCTGCTATATTAAATGTTTTATTCATGACCTTCTCTCAAATTATTTTCTTTGCGAATAGCTTATTTTGAAAAAATATGAAATTCAAGTCTAAAACAGTAAAGAGATAAAACGTCACATTCTTATGGCCTATTTTCAATAAAAAATGGCATTTCCGTCCGTTTTTTAGTAATCCCGTCCAAATCGTAACAAAATGTCGTTGGCAAGTTGCATTTTAGGGGCTCCCGAATTAGAAAATACACGGCATGATATAAATAGTTAATGAGTAAAACAACTATTTATAAAGGAGAAATGCTATGTATCAAATCAAAGTCAATGGTGTGTTAATGCCAACAATCTATTACACCTTAAGAGAAGCTATGGATGCCTGTGCA
>CALXYG010000044.1 GCA_944392885.1 uncultured Clostridia bacterium | reverse complement strand
TTATTGCCATGTTTATGGCTGCTCCTGCTAATATTAGTAATACTATTACTGTTATTACTAATGCCACTAGTGTTATTCCTAACTCTTCTTTAGGATGTGTTTTCCTTTTTCCTTCCTTTTTCATCTTCTTCCTCCTATGTTTTTTATTTTCCTTTTTTGCCTTTCCTATGTTGTTTTTCTTTTTGTAATTTTTTACAAAATTTTTTTGTTTTTGCTTTTCCCCTGTTGTTTATTGAAAAACTATTTTTCATAGCTTCCCCTTGTTTTTACCTTATTTTCACATCCTATTTATTTTTCAAGGTTCTTACTATTTTTTATAGCTTTTCTTTTATTTCTTCTTATATTATATCTTTTCTCCCTCTTTTGTCAATACATTTTTTATTTTTGTGACATATCTATAAACCTATATTTTCTTTTATTCCAAGTTTTATGTATAGCCAACGAAAATTGCATTAACCCTTGAATTTAATCTCTATTTTAATTCTGTTTTTTTGTTTTCTTCTATAATCCAGTTAATCTTGTTATATACTCGCTTTTCTCCTGGTATAAATCCATGTATTGAAGTTGCTGGATAAATCCAAGTATATGGTCCTATTAATGTTCCTGGTGATGTTACACTATTTGCACCTATTCTTGCATAATCTCCTATTATACATCCAAAAAAGTCGGTTCCTGTATCTAATTTGTCTCCATTGTATTGTTTTATTTTTATATTTTGCTGATCAAATCTTCTATTGGCAGTAATAACTCCAGATCCAATTCTAGCACTTTTCCCCAAAATACTATCTCCCACAAAAGCTAGACTTGCAATTTTGGCGCCATTTTGCAAAATACTGTTTTTTACTTCTGAATTAAAGCCTACTACACAATTATCTCCAATTATGGTTCCTGGTCTTACATAAGCTCCTGGCATAATTTTTACGCTTTTACCAACATATACAGGTCCTTCAATTGTAACTCCTGGATATATTTTTGTCCCTTCGTCGATAAAATAATTTCCTAAAAAAGTTATATTTTCACCTAAACATTCTCCATGATTTTCTTTTCGCTTTTTATCTGTAACCGCTTCTTTTAAAAATTCCTTTGAATTTTTGTGCAAACCCAAAATTGAATCACTTTTTTTAACTAAGCCGCCAAAAACTTCATTATCATCATAATGTTTAAAATAATAATCTAATTTTAACTCCATATATACTACCTCCTATGTGAGATATTATATCATACTTTTTTAATCTAGAAAATATTTTTTATTTTTAAGGCTTCTTTTTCTTTTATATGTCTTACTAAAAAAATAGATTTATCTATTTCTTCTAGGCTATCATCATATGATTCTGTTTCTACTGCAGCTTTTACTTCTAATAAAGAGAGTTCAATTTTATCTAGTTCTTCATGTACTACAACCATAGACCAATTCTTACTTACTTCCTCCCATTTTTGTAATGCACTTTCAGCGGTTTTAACTGCTTCTTCTTTGTTATTGTTTGTTTTAGATTGTTTTATTTGACTTTTTAGTTCCTCTAATTGAAATGTTATCTCATCACTTGTTTTTTCTATATAGTTTTGTACTAACCAACTTGCGACTACTATAATTATAACAACTACTATAATAATTCCTATTTCTCTCATTGTTATTTCCTTCCTTCTTTTGCTTGGCAAAAAATTTGGTTTTTCCCATCAATTGTTACAAGTAGTGCTTCTTCTGGCTTTATTTTGAATTTTTCTACCTGTTTTTTTAGCCATTCATAGTTTTTACCAATAGAATTCAGATTTTTATACATTACTTTTCCGTCTACTATTAAATCATAAGGAATTCCTTCATATTCTGGCATAATATTAAAATCTGCTGGTATTGTTGCTCTTTTATTTGGTTTTTGAATAACCGTAATTTGTCCACTTGTTTCTAATATTGCATATTCTACATCTCCAACACTTGCTACATTATTGCCCCTTAATCTTTCTTCTAGTTCGTTTACTGTAAATCGTTCTTTTTTTAGCTGTTTTTCATCTATTTTGCCCCTATAAATTAATATAGATGGCTTTCCACATATAATTTCCCTTGCTTTAGTACTTTTTAGATTAATAAAAGATATAAGTAGGTGCATTACGAGTAATCCTAAAATAGGTATAATACCACTAGATATTGGAATTCCAATATCAGCCATTGGAACAGACGCTAAATCTGCAATCATAATGGAAATTGCGAGCTCAAATGGCTGAAGTTGTCCTATTTCTCTTTTCCCCATAATTCTCATAATAATTAGAACTAGTGTATATAGAATGATTACTCTAATAAATGTTGCAAGCATTTTTTCCTCCTTTTTTTATTGTATAGTAAAAATCGATTTTCTTCTTGAAATGTCTACGATTTCTCCGAAACAAAAATGTTAGGCTTTCTTAGTCCTCCCAAGCAAAGCGAGTGGTATGTATTTCGCACATACTTCAAAGCTTATCTTAACGAAATGCTTTTCTTTTTGTATATTTTTTGCAAACTATAGCAAAATATACTTATAATTTCAATAATTTTAAAATTTTTGAATACATTTTTTAAAAACGTAAATAATATACATGAACCCTGAATAATGTTCACACAAAAATGACACATTTTATAAAGGAGGTCTTTTAAAGAAAATGAGTGATAATGGTTCAGAAGTACGTTCTGGGAATAATACTGGAAGTACAGTAGGTCAAATTGTAGGAAGACTTGTAACAGCGGCTATTGTCCTTGCTATTACAGCATTTTTTACACCCGGATTTCATATTAATAATATTTGGGCTCTAGCGATTGCTGCTATTGTATTAACAACTATGGATTATTTAATTGTAAGGTTTACAGGCTTACATGCTAGTCCCTTTGGAAAAGGTTTTGTAGGCTTTGTATTGGCAGTTGTTGTATTATATTTAACCCAATATTTTGTTGCAGGTTATTCTATTTCATGGATTGCAGCAATCATTGGTGCTCTAGTTTATGGCGTTATAGATTATTTTCTACCTGGTAACCAAACAATGTAGCTGCAAAAGGGCGAAGTCAAAAAAAGACAACTTTATTTTATCTTAAAAACAAATTTTAAGCTTTGTAAAGTTGTCTTTTTTTGACTTCGCCTATAGATATCATTTATTATAATATAATGCAGATTAGTCCACCACTTCCTTCGTTAACAATTCTTTCTAGAGTTTCTTGAATCTTACATTGTGCATCTTCTGGCATTTTACATAGTTTACTTTGTAGTCCTTCATTTACCAGTTCATGTAAACTCTTTCCGAAAATATTTGACTCCCATATTTTCTTTGGGTCACTCTCAAATTCAGATAGTAAGTAGTTTACTAATTCTTCTGATTGTTTTTCGCTTCCTACAATTGGTGATACTTCTGTTTCAATGTCAGCTCTAATCATGTGTATGCTTGGAGCTTTTGCACGTAACTTAACACCAAATCTTGAACCTTGTTTTACCATTTCTGGCTCATCAAGTATTAATTCATCCATAGATGGTGTTACAATTCCATACCCTTTTTGCCTTACTTCATGAAGTGCATAAGCCACCTTATCATATTCCTTTTTTGTATGTGCAAGTTTAGTAATTGTTGCAAATAAATCCCCTTCGTTTGCTACTTCTACACCTGAAATTTCAGTTAATACTTGGTAAAATAGTTCTTCTTTTAGTTGGATGTTTACATTTACTTCCCCTGTTCCTAGTTTTACCTCTTCTAATGAAGTGCGATTTATGATTTCTGTTTTCTCTATTTTATGTACTCCATCTGGTATTTGCTTAATAACTCGAACTTCTTTAAAAGCATTTTGTATTTCTTGATATAGTTCTTTTTTTAATGTGTGTTCTTCTGTTAACCCATCAATCCATCCTGGGAAATTAATGTTTATTCTTTCTATTGGAAATTCATATAATAGTTTGTCGAAAATATCATTAATGTCATCCATGTTTAAATTAGCACAATCTGTTGGAATAACAGAAGTGTGATACTTTTGCTCTAATTTTTGAGCTAATCCCTTTGTATAATCAGAATATGGTGTTGCTGAATTAAGAACAATTACAAATGGCTTGTTTAATTCTCTTAATTCATTTACAACTCTCTCTTCTGCTTCTATATAATCCTCTCTAGGTATGTCTGTGATACTTCCATCTGTTGTTATAATTATTCCAATTGTTGAATGTTCTGTTATAACCTTTTTCGTTCCCATTTCTGCTGCTATTTCAAATGGGATTTCTTCTTCTGACCAAGGTGTTTTTACCATTCTTGGTACATCTTCTTCCATATAGCCAAGGGCATTGTTTACTAAGTAACCAACACAATCTACTAATCTTGTCTTTAGTTTTATATTATCTCCAATAGTAATCTCAACCGCTTCATTTGGTACAAATTTGGGTTCTGTAGTCATGATTGTTCTTCCTGCTGCACTTTGTGGTAATTCATCTCTTGCTCTTTCTTTTTTGTAACTATTTTCGATATTTGGAATAACTAACAAATCCATGAATCGTTTAATAAATGTAGATTTTCCTGTTCTTACTGGTCCAACTACTCCTACATAAATATCTCCCTGGGTTCGGTTTGCTATATCTTGGTATAATCCTAGATTTTCCATTCCTTTTTCCTCCTTAAAAATGTTTGTACAATAAACTTTAATAAATGTATATTAATTTACTTTTTATATTATTACTAATTTTTTTGTTTAATAGTTTTATATGTTTTAAAACATACGTTTAGATAATAGCTATTGTAATAGTTCATAAGTTACGTTATTTTTTTGCATATTCTTTTCGTTTTTGGAAAATACTAAAATATATTTAAAAATGTGAGGTAAGTTCATGAAAAAAACTTTTAAAGATGTATTGTATTCTATTTTCGCTTATAATCCAGAAGAATCATATCGCTTCGATTTGCCGGAAACTCAGAATGAACAAGAAGAGAATAGCGAAATGAACTTTACACAAAATCCTCCTGGAGAAAATCAAACACAGCAAATTAAAGAACAAACAATTTATACGAGTGTAGATGTTAATTTGGATTATCTTAAAGTAAAATATAACACACTTATTAATAGTGATATTAATATTCGTGAATTCACACTTATTGCAAATAATAAAGAGTATAAAGCATTTTTATTTTATATAGATGGTATGATTGATTCTAAAATAATTAATGATTTTGTTTTAGAACCTCTTATGCTTCGTAGTAAAGCAAACACTCACACCAATGACAATGATAATAAATCAAAATCTATTGCAATTGCAAATAACATTAGTGTACGAAGAGTGAAAAAATTCCAACTTGAAAACTATATTTATAATTCTCTTATTCCTCAAAATAGTATATCAAAAGAAGATAAATTTTCTAAAATTATTTCAGATGTAAACTCTGGTAATTGTGCCCTTTTTATTGACACTTTGAGCAATGCTTTTAGTATTGAAGTAAAAGGTTTTAAATCAAGAAGCGTTTCTACTCCTAATAATGAAGTAGTTGTAAGAGGAGCTCAAGAGGCTTTCGTTGAAGCTATTAGAGTGAATACTTCTTTATTACGTAGAATCATTAACAATGAGAATTTAATTATTGAAAACACTGATGTTGGTAGTATAACAAGAACTAAAATTGCCATTTGCTATATGAAAAATATTGCAAATGATGAATTAGTTGCAGAAGTAAAATACCGTATTAATAATTTAGATGTTGATTCTCTTGTCTCGTCTGGCGAATTAGAACAATTAATCCAGGATAATACACATATTGGCTTTCCTCAGATGATTGCGACTGAAAGGCCAGATAAGGCTGCACATCATTTGCTAGAAGGTCGTGTAGTTGTTGTTGTAAATGGTAATCCTTATGTTCTTATTATGCCTGGTATATTAATTGATTTTATGGTTTCTCCTGAGGACATAAATCTTAGACATCAATTTTCTAATTTACTGAGAGTTATTCGTTTTATCGCAGCTTTTTTTGCTCTTCTTCTCCCTGGCATTTACATTGCTATTTCAAATTACCATCAAGAATTAATTCCAACTGAATTATTGTTTGCAATTGCTGCATCTAGACAAACTATACCGTTTCCCATTATTTTTGAGATTATCTTAATGGAAATTTCTTTTGAACTGATACGTGAAGCTGGGCTTCGCGTTCCTTCTCCAATTGGTCCAACTATTGGTATTGTCGGTGCTCTTATTCTTGGCGAAGCTGCTGTTAGTGCAAATATTATAAGTCCTATTTTAATTATTATTGTTGCTATTACAGGAATATGTTCATTCTCTATACCAGATTTTTCATTAAGCTTCAGTTTAAGATTTTATCGATTTATTTACATTATTTTAGGCTTTTTATTCGGCTTTTTGGGAATAGGTTTAGGATTATTTATACACTCTATTATTCTTTTTAACCTACGCTCTTTTGGTGTTCCATATTTCTCCCCTTATGTACCTTTAGAAACTACCAAAACCGAGGTTTCTTATTTTCTAACACCTATATGGAAAAGAGAGAAACGTGCCGACTTTTTGGAAACAAAACGTTCTAGAACACAGGATAAAATTAGTCAAAAGTGGAAATATAAATAATTGAAAGGAGTCTCTAAATGAATGCTCAAAAAATCGGATCTATAGAGGCAATTGCTCTTGTATGTATTGTTATGGCAAACCAAATTTTACTTAATTTGCCTGAAAATATTATTCATTCTACAGGATCTGCTTCTTGGATTAATGTTATTTTTGTAGCTATTATTGCTATTACTTTTACAGTAGCACTTTGTAAATTATTTGAAAAGTTTACTGGAAAAGACATTTTGGATATTAGTGAATATGTTGGCGGTAAATGGCTAAAATTTATTGTTGGTGCTTCTTATATTGGACTTTTTAGTTTGATTTCTGCTACACTTTTAAAATATTTTTCGGAAAGTCTGAAAATTATATATTTTCAAAACACACCAATTCTTATTATTATATCACTGTTTATATTTGGAGTTATTATTGCTAATAGGCTTGGTTTAAAAGCTATATGTAATATAAACTTGGTGATTGTTCCAATAGTTTTAGTTAGTATGCTTATTATTTTTGTTTCTACTTTTAAATTATTTGTCCCACAACGTTTATTCCCTATTTTAGGTTATGGAATTGATTCTACTTTCTTTAGTGGTGCATCTAATTTGTTTGCATTTGGCGGCATTGCTTTTTTATATTTTGTTATGCCCTTACTTAAAAATTATAAAAATTTCAAAAAAATATCTAGTATTTCAATAATAATATCTAGTATATATTTATTTTTAAGTGTTATAAGTTTATTAATGGTATTTTCTTTTATAGATGATACTAATCAAACTCTTGCAATATATAGTCTTTCTAGAATTGTTGAATTTGGTCGTTTTTTTCAAAGGACTGATGCATTGTTTATTTTGTTATGGATTTTACTTGTACTTTCTTATTTAAGTACTGTTGTATTCATGTGCTTATATATTTTTAAGAAAATTACACATATTTCAAATCCTAATATTATGGTATATTCATTTTCCATACTTATGTTTGCTCTTTCTTTAATTTCAAGTAATATTGCTACTGCAAAATTCATTCAGGTAAATATTTATCGTTATTTTGAATTGATTTTAGTTTTTGGTATTAGTTTTATTATTTTAATTATTGCAAACATTAAAATAACAATGAAAAATAAAAAGGATGTGCTATTATCATGATAAAGCATTTTATTGTATTATCGTTTTTTGTAATTATATTGTTTTCAATTACCGGCTGTTATGATGCTAGAGGATTGGAAACACTTTCATATGCTGTCGCAATTGGTATAGATAAGGGAAATGACAATCTCTTACGCCTTAGTTTGCAATTTGCTGCTCCTAGTTCTGGTAGTAATAATTCTTCTACACAACAATTTACTGATACAACTGTTACAACTGTTGAATGTAGTACAATTAATTCTGGTATAAATTTAATTAATAGTTATATTAGTAAGCAAGTTAATTTATCTCATGCAAAAATTATTGTTATCTCTGAATCTTTAGCAATAGAAGGTATAAGTGAATATATTTCTTCACTTATAAATAATATTGAAGTAAGACCTGATTGTAATATTATAATTAGCCGTTGTAATGCAGAGGATTTTTTAAACAACTCTAAACCTAGATTGGAAACTCTATCTGCTCGTTATTATGAACATGTGTTAAATTCTTCAAAATATACAGGCTATACCACTACAACTACACTATCTGATTTCTACATCTCACTAAATGGTTCTACATCTCACCCAGTAGCAATTTTAGGGGATATTAACCCTTCATCTCCACATACATCTACTGACAATGTTCCATATGTTGATTTGGATAGTAGCTATAAAGCTGGTGAAACACCAATTAAAAATTCAACAAACTTGGAAAATATGGGACTTGCTGTATTTCATGGAGACAAGTTGGTTGGTGAATTAAATGCTATTGAATCCTTATTTCATTTGATATGTACAAATGAGTTTGATTCATCAGTTATATCCGTTCCAAGTCCATTTAATCAAAATGGTATAATTGACCTTTCCTTACATGAAAATGGCAAAACGAATGTGGATGTATCTATTTTAAATGGCTCTCCATATATTAATATACATGTTTCTTTACTTGCTTATGTATTATCAATGGAAGATAATTTAGATCTTACTAACGAGAAAAATATATCTGCATTAGAAGATAATGCAATTTCTTATATAAAAGAAAACTTATTAGATTACCTATATCGCACATCAAACGAATTTCACTCAGATATTGCTGATTTTGGAAAATATGAATTAAAGGATTATCTTACTATTGAAGATTGGGAAAAACTAGATTGGTTAAGTTTATATGCTAACTCTACCTTTCACGTGGAAGTTTCTTTTGAAATAAAAAGTCCATATCTTTTAATAAAAAATTAGAGGTGTTTTAATTGAATTGGTTAATTATTACTATTCTTTATTTGATTACTATTTTTTTTAGTATAAAAACTATCTGTTATGGTGTTTTTGAAATAAAACAAAAAAACACCTTTGGTGGTGTTTTTGTTATTGTTTTTTCTGTTATAACCTTCACTTTTTTTGCAATTATGTTAGTGCTAGAATAGCACAAAAATTAAATTTATTTAATAACATCATATTTCATAAATAATATTCGTCTTTGTTGTTTATTGGCTTCTATTACACGTATTTTGATTTTGTCACCAATTCTAAATACTTTTTTTGTTTTCTCTCCTATCAGACATTTTTTTTCTTCGTTATATATATAATAATCATTACCTAAATTTTCAAATCGTATAAATCCTTCTACTGTATTATCTAATTCGACAAATAATCCAGATGAAGTCACTCCTGAAATAATTCCATTGTATATTTCACCAATTTTGCTTTCCATATACTCTGCTTTTTTTATTTCTTCTGCTTCTCGTTCTACTGTTATTGCTACTCTTTCGCTTTCTGATGCCTGTTTTGCATATTTTTTTGCCTGCTCATGCCATTTTCCTATTTTTTTATCATCTATTTTGTATGTTTTTTTAATATATTCTGATATCACTCTGTGAATAAATAAATCTGGATATCTTCTAATAGGAGATGTAAAATGACAATAATATTTACTTGCAATTCCAAAATGTCCTATGTTTTCATCTTCATATCTTGCTTGTTTTAAAGTACGTAGCAGTAGTGTAGAAATTACTTTTTCCTCTGGTTTATTTTTTATTTGGTTTAATATTGCTTGAAATTCTTTTGAAGATACTTCTTTTTTATTTGTTTGTATTTTGTAGCCTAAGTCAAATAAAAATTCGTTCAATTCTTGTACTTTTTCTATTTCTGGCATCTCATGTATACGATAAATAAATGGTGCTTTTATTCTCGAGAAAATTTTTGCAATTTCTTCATTAGCAACTAACATAAATTGCTCTATAATATTATTCGCCTCTGTTATCTCATGCTTTCTTACTTCTATTGTTTTTCCTTCCTTATCTAATATAATCTTGCTTTCTGGAATATCCAAATCTAAATATCCGTCTTTCACTCGTTTAGTTTTTAATATTTTTGCTAGCTCCGCCATTATTTTAAAATGCTCAATATATTTTTCATAACGTTTTAATATTTTAGTATCCGCTTTTTGCAATATTTTGTATACATTTGTATAGCTCATTCTTTCTGTCACATTTATGATTGCTTTTTTAATTTGTGATGAGATAACTTGTCCATTTTTATCAATTTGCATAATAATAGATAGAGTAAAACGGTCCTCTCCAGCATTTAAACTACATATTCCGTTTGAGAGCTCTGCTGGTAACATCGGTATTACTCTGTCTAGCATATAAATACTAGTTCCTCTTTTTAATGCTTCTTTGTTTAAACTACTGCCTTCTTTTACATAGTAACTTACATCTGCTATATGGACACTGAGTGTATATGTCCCATCTGAATTTTTCTTTACAGAAACTGCATCGTCTAAGTCTTTTGCATCTTCTCCATCAATTGTGAAAATTTCTTCATTTCTTAAATCCAGTCGATTTGGGATATCCTTTTTATCAATTTCTTGGCGTATATATTTTAACTCTTGTAATACTGTTTTAGGAAATTCATATGGTAAATCATACTCTCGTATTAAACTTATCATATCAATTCCTGCTATATTGCCATCACCTATTATTTCTAAAATTTTTCCTTCTGGTTTTTTTCCTTTTTTAGCTTGTTTTAGTATTCCTACAATTACTTTTTGCCCCTGCTTAGCACCATTAATGTTCCTTTTAGAAATATAAATATCTGTTTGTATTTTTCTATTGTCCGGTACTATAAATCCAAATTCTTTATTTTTTTGAAAAGTGCCTACTACTTTTTGTAATTCTATTTCTTTTTCCTTTTTATTAAGTTGTTTATAATTCTTTTCCTTTTTTTTCCTCATTTTATCTCCTTATTCAGTAATATAATAAGGGATGGAGCTTCTAGCTTCCCCATCCCTTATTATTGTCTATTTTTACATTGTATATACGATACTTAGTACAATAGTAAAAATGGCAAATAATATTCCTAGAATAATAGTCCACCTTTTTAATTTTCCTTCTTTGGTTCTTCCTTTATTTTTTTCATAAAAATTATTTGTTGTTGAGCCTACAATTGTTCCAGATGCTCCGCTATCATCTTTTGACTGCATCATTGCTACAATAATAAGGGATAAACATATAATTGCATAAATTCCGATTAAAATATATTTTATAATTTCCATTTTTCTTCCTCCACTGTAATATTTTAACATAATATTTTTAGAAAAGCAATGTATATTTTAGATTTCTGCTTATCTTTCTACTCTGACATTATTTCCGTCTAAGATAATTGTAAATTCTCCATTTAATGTACTATATACATTTGTTGAGCTTTCTAGCCAACCTGAGCTTGCAACTTGTATTTGTGGGCTTGCATTTTGCATAAATGCACTATTATTAGGTCCTCCACCATGATGTGCTAAGTGTAGCACACTACATTTTAATTTACTTCCCCAACGGTTTGCAAGTTCTTGATTTGTTTCACTTCCATCTGCATCACCACATGATAGGTATGAAGTATTTCCAAGCGTAAATTTTAGTATTAATGAATTTTGATTTTCTTTGTCACTACTATGACTATGTTCTGTAAGTGGGCCTAGACACTCAATTTTTGTTTTTCCTAGTGTTAATACATCTCCTACATTAATTGTTTTATTTGGAATATTTCTTTTTGCTAAAGCTAAACCAATGTAAAATGTGGCAGAACTATTTGATCTAAAATATGGCGATGAGTAAAATTCTCCTACTGAAATGGATGTATGTTCACTTATAAATTCTTCTAATCCTTCAACATGGTCATTATGTTCATGTGTAGCTATAACATATTTTAAATGTGTTATTCCTTGTGATTGTAAATAATTTATAATTGTTTCTTCTGTTCCCCCATAACCTCCATCTAATAACATTGCTTCATTTCCTGAAGTAATAACTATAGCATCTCCTTGGTAATCTTTTATTTCTCCGTTTTCCCATCTTCTTGGTACATTGAGATAATGTACTTTCAATTCTTCATTTGAGAGTGTAATTGTATTTCCCGTATTTGCTTTTACAGTAATATTCGCTGCATTTCCTGCTAAATCAGTTATACTTCCTCCAGTCAAATTTGCAATTTTTAATTCACCATTTTCAGAACCTGCTATATATGTATAATCAATATAATTTGTTGTTCCATTTGGTATAGTATTACTCATACTTCCTATACCATTTGATTGTCCTACTATTACACTTAATACTGGAGGTGTTCCTACAATGTTCTCATTAAATGCTACTCTAATTGTTATAGCCTGCCCTTCAAAATATTCCCCACTTGTTGGAGAAATAACTGCTATACTTTGTACTTCTGGAGCTATTGTATCAATTCCACTAACATTAACTATTTTTTTACTTACTTCTCCTAGAGTGTCTTTTACCCATATGTAATAATTTCCGTTTGCTGTGATTCCTATTTCTGTTAATTGTATTTCTACTAATTTATTTATACTTCTCCAATTCGTTGGTTCTTTATCTTCTTGGGTTAGTTGCCATCCAACAATTCCATAATCGTCTGTTGCTTCTATTAAAATACTTGTTTCTTTTCCTGTATTATTAATTGGCTCTGCTTTTTCTATTACCGGTGCTTTATCTGTTTCATAAGCTATTCCGTTTGTTTTTGCATAATTTATTGCAACCGTATTATTTTTACCAATTACTTTTCCACTCCATTGATAAAATACATTACTTTGTATATTGGTTACTGTGCTAGGCACAATTAATTTTTTTAAATTTTTAGTTTTGTAAAAAGCCCCTTCTGTTATTTCCTCTACATTGTCATTTATCTCATATATTTCAGCTTCTCTTGCTTGTGGATAACAAATTAATTTTTTTTCTCCTTTATTAAACAAGATTCCTTCTTTACTACTATATTTAAGATTGTTAGTATCTACAATTATTTCTTTTAAATTGCTACATTGCTTAAATGCAGTAGCAGTAATATTTCTTACATTTGTAGAGAATTTTATACTTTGTATATTTTCATTTCCTTCAAATTTGATTTTAGTCACTGGTTTATTTTCAATTACATTTGGTACTATAACTTCTCTTGCCGTTCCTTTATATTTTTCTATAGTGATTACATTTGTTAACTTGTTAATAGAATATATAAAATCTTCATCTTCTTTTACTTCTTCATAAATTTCTTCTTGTTGTATTAATTTTGTTAAGATTCTCTTTGTTTTAAGTAAGTCTGTAGTTCCCACTATTCCATTACTATCAACATCACATGCTTCAAAATATGCACCACTTTGTTGTTCTTTTTTTACAATCTGCAATTTTAGTTTAATTAAATCAGTTTGTGTTATCTTTCCATCTCCGTTTATATCTCCGCAAACTATTAAATTATAATTTTTGTTTTCTATTTCCAGCCTCATTCCAGTTTTGGCTATACTTTCTTTTCTTGCACTACTTCCATCTGCATAATAGGCTTTTATATTAGTACTATCACAATCCAAGTCACTAGATATTTCATTAATCGTAGTGTTTGGTATAATCCCCTTTATATAAATATCTTCATTTTTCTGCAAAATAATATAATAATTACTTGTAATTATTTCACTTGCTTCTACTGCGTTTTGAAAACATATTATAAAAATAAATATAAATATAAACAGTACAGCTTTTTTTACATTTTTCATAATTTTCCCTCCTTCCTTTATTATACTATTTTTTTTTCTTTTTGTATATAGTTTGCAAAATTCTTATTTTTTTAGTATAATTTTTTTATGAAAACAATAATAGTAAATGAAAAATTTAATGAAAAAAAATTGAGCAATTTTTTACTTAGTTCAGTTTCTGGGCTATCAATTGCTACATTTTATAAACTGCTTCGTAAAAAAGAAATTAAAATTAACGGAAAAAGGATAAAACAAAACGTAAATGTTGTAACTGGTGATGAAATTATCATTTATTTTTCTGATGCTTTGCTCCAAAAATCACCTATTTTTTCTGTTGTTTATGAGGATGATAATATTTTAATTATTAATAAACCTGCAAATATTGCCATAACAGGTGAAGAAAATTCTTTAACACAACATTTACAAAAAAAATATTCTTTTATTTTTCCATGTCATAGGCTTGATCGCAATACTTCTGGCCTTGTTTTGTTTGCCAAAAATCAAGAAGCTTTAGATATTTTATTACACAAATTTAAAAATCATGAGATAGAAAAACATTATATATGTATTAGTATTGGTAGTCTTCCCAAAAAAAAGGACTGCCTTACAGCTTATTTATTCAAAGATTCCAAAAAAAGCATTGTTTATATTTCCGATGTTCCAAAAAAGGGATATTCTAAGATTATTACAGGCTATCGTGTAATTAAGTATTCTAAATCTAATAATCTTTCTCTACTAGATATCCATTTAAAGACTGGAAAAACACATCAAATACGTGCCCATCTAGCACACATAGGTAATCCAATTTTGGGCGACCGGTAAATACGGTAATAATAAAGTTAATCAAAAGTGGAAACAAAATACACAGTGTCTATGTAGTTGCTCTTTAGCTTTTCTTTTTTCTACACCTAGTGGTTGTTTAGATTATTTAAACACAAAAGAATTTATTATTCCATTTCCAGATTATTTTAAAAAAGTTATGGAAGAAGTATAAAGATTTGCTCGTAAAAAGATTTGCATAATAATTTCTTGTGTACAATAATTTTCCAAAACTCTAGGAAATGTATTTTCACTTAACTTTAAAAAAGCAGTCAAAAAAAATTTTTTGACTGCTTCTTCAATTAATTAAAAAATTGATTAAATTCTTCTGCTGATATCATTTCTTTCTCTAATAATTTACTAGCTACCGCATGAAGTTTATCCATATGTGCTAATAGAATCTCTTGAGCTGATTTGTATGCATTATCAATTAGATTTTTAACTTCTGCTCCAATAGCAGCATCAATATTATCTCCAAAAATACTTTGTTCATATGTTTCTTTAGGCTTTAAAGCAATTGGTCCAATAATATCACTCATTCCATATACAGTTACCATATCTTTTGCAATTTCAGTTGCTACTTCTATATCATTACTTGCACCTGTTGAAATATCATCTAGTGCAATTTTTTCAGCTGCCCTTCCACCCAATAATGCAATTAATTTTTCCTTCATTTCTGTTTTTGAAATATAATATTTGTCTTCATTTGTTTTGTACATTGTGTAACCGCCAGCAACGCCTCTTGGTATAATTGATACTTCTTTAACATCTTGCTGTGTTGGTAAGAATTTACTCACAATAGCATGTCCTGCTTCATGGTATGCCGTTAGCTTTTTATCCTTTTCTGAAACAACTCGATTGTGTTTTTCTAGCCCTACTGTTACTTTCTTCACCGCATCTTCTAAATCTACTTTTTGAATTTCTTTATGCCCTTTTATTGTTGCAATAATAGCTGCTTCATTTAAAATGTTAGCCAGCTCTGCTCCTGTAAATCCTGCAGTATCTCCTGCAATTTCTTTAAGGTTTATATCATTGCTAAATTTCTTTCCTTTTGCATGTGTTTTTAAAATAGCTTCTCTGCCATTTAGGTCTGGTGCAGCAATTGTAATTTGTCTGTCGAATCTACCTGGTCGTAATAGTGCTTTATCCAGCATTTCTGGTCTATTTGTTGCAGCTAGTACAATTACTGTTTCTGTACTTTCGAATCCATCCATTTCCACTAACAATTGGTTTAATGTTTGATTGTTTTCTGACTCTCCACCACTTGTACTTGTTCGTCTAGACCCAATAGCATCAATTTCATCGATAAAAACTATACATGGGGAAATCTTTTTTGCTTTATCAAATAGTTTTCTAACTCTAGATGCTCCCAGTCCAGCAAACATTTCAATAAATTCGGAACCACTCATACTAATAAAAGGAACTCCTGCTTCACCTGCAATTGCTTTGGCAATTAAAGTTTTTCCTGTACCTGGTTTACCGTATAATAAAATTCCTCTTGGAATTTTAGCTCCCATTTTTTGAAACTTTTCTGGTGTTTTTAGAAAATCTACTACCTCCATTAACTCTGCTTTTTCTTCATCAAGTCCTGCAACATCTTTGAATGTTACACCTGTATCTAGATTTTCTTCTCCACCATATATTTTCCCTTTGTCTCCAAGCCCTTGCATCTTAAATATAAGCACAAATAAAATTACAATCATAATTGTTGGTAATAAACTAACAAGAGCATTAAAAACACTTAAAAATGCACTAGCGGGATTTTGAATTAACTCTATTTCGTTCCCTTTTACGGTTTCTTCTTGTATTAACTCAATAAATGCTTGTGTATTAGGAACTATAGTTGTTTTCTCTTCTCCTTCTGCCATTCCTTTTAGTTTTACTTTTACAGAAGTACTTCCTACCTTCATTTCAACTTTTTCTACTTCGCCAGCTACCACCTTTTGTATTAAATCTGTATATGCAATTTCCTTATCTTCTGATTTTTCTTGTGATTGTATTATAAAAACAGTAGCAACTGTAATTATAGATAATATTATTACTAAAATTAGTATACCATAATACAGTTTCTCATTGTTTTTCTTTTCAGGTTTATCTTTCATGTTCTCCTCCTCGTAATTATTTTTACTAACTTAAACCTTCTTGTGCTTCCCCAGTTTCTGTAGGTTTTTCATTATCCTTTTTCTCTTTTTCTTGTTCCTTCTCTTGTTCTCTTTTCTTTTGATCTTCTTTTTGTTTTTCTTCTTCTTTTTGTCTTTCTAATTCTTCTCTTACTCTTTTTTGTTCTTCTGCCAATTTCATAATCTCTAGTTCTTGTTTTATCATCTCTGATTTTATCATTAAAATAACAGTTACTAAATATATATATGAAATTGCATTATACATAATTTGAAAATATTGAATCTCAAATCCTGTTAATATATTTACAATAATATAAATCGCATTTAATAAAATTGGTAAGGTAAGTGCATAAATAGAAATATTTACGATTGGTAAATAACGTAATTTAATTTTTGCCAGTCGTGATGTTAGTACTCCTAAAATAGAAAGTAAAATAACGTCCATCCCAATAGCAATTGTATAAATCATAAATAAATAAAGTAACGAGGCAATGTAAAAAGCACCTATAACTGATATTGCTGGTATATTTTTTACATATTCTATAGCTTCTGTTTTAGTAAAGTCCTGTGTTTGCCAGTTTTCAGTTATTTCTTGGTAGGAATAAGTTGAAACTTGTTCATATAATGGCAGTTTGATAATTACCTTATCTTTTAAAAATAACATTCCCATTTGATATGTTTGTAGTTTTTCTATATACTCTTTTGCTTTTTCTGTGTTTTCTACAATATTTGTATCTATCATAATTGTGCCTTGCTCATTTTCTTGTACAATTATGTCTTCCTGCTCAACCGTTAAATTTCCTTGTTGATAGACAAATTCTGGTATGTTTTCTTCTACATAATGAATGGCACTTTTATAATTATTATAAAAAACATAAGTAATAGCTATACTTATTAATAAAGAAAACAAGAAAATCAATTTTATAAAATAGGCAAATGCCTTGGATGGCGATTCTACTGCAAAAAAATCGTAATTTTCCATATTAAAGATTGCCCATTTTATTCTTCTAAAAAAGGAAAGTCTATTTTTTTTGTTTTCCTCCATTTAACAGTACTCCCTTCTGACAGTGCTTTGTATATAAATTGGTTTTATTTCCATTGTTACTTCTGTGCCTATATCTGCCTCAACACCCGTAATATCAATAATCGTATGATGCATTCCTACTTGTCCTAATATTTTACATCTTGTATTGTTAACTATAACCGTAATTTTCCCCTTATGAAATAATTTTCTTATTGCTCCATATAAATTTCGTATACGGTCTATTATACGAAACATGTCACTAGATGCTCCAACATTAAAGCCATCACTATAGCCAACTGGTACAATTGCAATTTTTGTTTCCTTTTTTGTTTTTTCTGTACAAGAATATCCTATATTATACCCTTTTGGTAAAGTTTTTATTTCACTAATTTCTGCTTTTAAAGTAGCTATTCTTTTTAGTCCAATTTTATTTTGAACTAAAATTCTGCCCAAAAAAGCAGATCCTACCCTTGCTGCATTTAAATGCATATTTGGATATTGTAAAAAAGCTGAGGAGTTGCATATATGCAACATTCCTGGCTGTATCTCATTTAATCTTAATGTTTCTATAACAGAAATAAATCTGTTAAATTGTTCTTTTGTATATTTCCCGTTTTTTTCATAACTTTGCGAAAAATGTGAAAATGTGCCTTCTATTTTTAAGTTTGGAAATTTTTGATATACCTCTAAAATTTCTTTTATGTTTTCATAGTTAAATCCATATCTTCCAAATCCTGTATCTATTTTAATATGAACTCTTACTTTTTTTTTCTTAGCTAATCTATTAGCTATTTGTGCTGATTGTATTGACCCAATTGTTAGTATAATATTGTGTTCTATTAATTGTTCTACTTCTTTTTCTATGCAAACAGATGAAAGTAATAAAATATCCGTATCTATCTTAGCTTCTCGAAGAGCAATAGCTTCTTCTACACTAGATACGGCTAAAAAACAGATTCCTTGCTCAATAAGTAATTTAGAATATTCTATTAAACCTAGTCCATAACCGTTTCCCTTTACAACTGCAATTATTTTATATTCGTTTTTTTCATCATCTTGTCCATTTTTTTTTGCAATTTCTTTTATTATTTTTATATTATGAATTAAATCTTTTTTTTCAATTACAAGTGCTTTCAATTAGCCTTCTCCTTTTTTATCATTTTCTCCTTGTTTTTTTATTTTTCCTTTTGACAAGATTATTTTTTTGTATATTTTTTCAGTTAACTGATAAATTTTATATGTTACTGGTTTAAATGGAATATATAATTCGCCTATAAATTCCGTAAACTCTGCTCCAAATCCTTTTTTAAATCGATATAGTCCATATTGTGGATGGTTTTCATCTACAATGCCACATACTCCTCTAAAATCATACATATCATTTCCATCAGCTATTGCTTTTTTTATTGCCTCCCATTGTAGTAAGTAGTTTGGCATCAAATTTCGATGTGCATTACTACTTGCCCCATATAAGTACCACGTTTTTTTTCCATACATGATTGGAATAATTCCTGCAATTGGTTCTTCATTGTAATATGCCATTAGAAGCTTCATATGTTTTGGTGCTAATTGTTCATACATCTTTTCAAAATAAGATAATGGTCTGATAATAAAGCCATCACGTTTCCCTGTTTCTACCATAATTTTGTGAAATGTTTTTAAATCATCTTTTGTCCCTTCCCTTATTTTTACTCCTTTTTTAGAAGCTAGCCTAATGTTATATCGTGTTTTTGAATGGAAATTTTCGAAAACTTCTTCTTCTGTTTTTCCCTTAATATCTAAGCGGAATACATATCTTGGTTGAATCTCATCAGCAAAATTTTTAGCATCGTCTTTTATTTTAAATCCCAACTCTTCTGCAATATTTCGAAATTCTTTGTCTTCACTTTTAATGTCTGGCTCTATTTTTAAAACAAAAGCATGTTGTTGTTTAGCAAGTTCTTTTAGTCCATTTGTCAACTGTTTTAAAACTTCTTTATCATGGATATCGCATACTGGTCCTCTAGATGAATACATCATATTTCCAAATATAGGAATTTTACGAATGAGTACACTAATAGAGCCAATGATATTTCCTTTTTTATCTTCTGCAATAATGATTTCATTGTTCCAGCTTTCTTTTACTTTACTCCATTCTAATGATTGTTGAAAATTACATCTTTCATGAGAGCTTAGGAATTCTATATAGGCTCTTTCATTTTCCTTTGTTACTAATTTCATTTTATTTCCTCCATTAGTATACTAATTTTTTTAGAATTACTCACTTTACCTTTTCTATCTGCATACCTTCTTTAGTATCTTTTACAATATAACCTAATTTTTGCAATTCATCACGTAACTCATCTGACTTTTTCCAGTCTTTCTCTTTTCTTGCTTGATTTCTTTTTTGTATTATGTCTTTTATTTCATTTGGTACTTCCTCATTATTTATTGTTTTTTCTTTGTTTATTGTTTCCAATTTTAATCCTAATACACTATCAAATTCACATAGCAAATTTCTAAAGTTCATTGACTTTCTCTCATTACGCAAAATTTCCCATACTACACCCATGGCATTTGTAATGTTTAAGTCATCATTTATAGCTTCCAAAAAACGTGTACGATATTCTTCTAATGTTGTATTTTCTATTTTTTCTGTTCCTTCCATGTGTTTAATAATACCACTACGAAGTCTATCTAAAGAAACTTGAGCTGCTCTGGCAGCCTCCCATGTGAAGTTTAATTTGTTTGTGTAATGTGAACTAAAACAGAATAATTTATATGCCAAAGGTTCAATTCCTCTTTCTTGTAGTTGACTTATTGTATAGGTATTTCCCAAGCTTTTACTCATTTTTCCAGAATCCACTTGTAGAAATTCTACATGCATCCAAATATTAGCTGGAATCTTTCCTGTACAACCTTTGCTTTGTGCAATTTCGTTTTCATGGTGTGTTGGGATATGGTCTACCCCTCCTGTGTGAATATCAAAAACATCCCCTAAATATTTTCTTCCCATTGCCGAACATTCTATATGCCAGCCCGGATAACTCAACCCCCATGGACTTTCCCATTTCATAATATGGTTCTCCGGTGCTTTAATCCACACAGCAAAATCATATGGATTTCTTTTTTCTCTATCGACTTCCACACGTGCACCTGCAATTTGCTCTTCCAGTTTGCGATTACTTAAAACAGGATATTTATCTAGTTTCGTTATGTCAAAATAAATTCCTTTACTAGTTTCGTATGCATAACCATTTTCAATTAAGGTTTTTACATATTCAAGCATTTCTGGAATATGATCTGTTGCCTTTACAATTTTTTCTGGTTTGTCAATATTAAGTTTTTCAATATCACTCATGAAAACATCTGTATAAAATTTAGCCAGTTCATATGGATTCTTATTTTCCTTTCTTGCTGCCTTTTCCATTTTATCTTCGCCATCATCTGCATCTGATTCCAAATGTCCAACATCTGTTATATTCATAACATGCTCAAGTTTATAACCATTATATTTTAGTGTCCTTCTTAATAAATCCATGAACAAATATGCTCTAAAGTTTCCTATATGTGCAAAACTATATACGGTAGGTCCACAGGTATAAATTCGGACCTTATCTTTTTGTAAAGGTTTTAATTCTTCTTTTTCTTTTGATAATGTATTATAAAATCTAATCGCCATTTTTCCTCCCCTTACTAAATCTAATTTAATACATTTTTAATACTGTTTGTTGGTGTTTTATTTGTATATGTTTCATTTTTTACAGTGTTTGTATTTGTTGTGTTCGTATTATTTGTCGAATTTGTATTCGAATTTGTGTTCGTATTTGTGTTTGTGTTCGTATTTGTAGTGTTATTCTTTCCAGTTGTATTTGTAGTATTTGTTGAATTAGTTGTAGAATTATCCACTGTATTATTTGTTGGTTTTTCTACAGGTTCTTTATGAGTAGTGCATTCCTGGCTTGGAGCCATGTATTTCGCATCATACGCCTTTTGCCATGATGTATCTTTTTCACTATTTTCTCTAGTAATAAACACGATTTCTTTAGCATCTGGACAATTTTCATTTGCTAATTTATAGTTTCCTGCTTCTCCACATACTTTTAGTTTTACATGACAATCACATGATTTATTTGGAGCAGTTCCTTTTACAAAAACTTCTGTATAAACCCTTCCTCCTCTTTGATCATTACTACACAATTCTGTTGCCAAAAGTCCTGAATCCTTACATATAGTTGCATAAGTAATATTAGTTGGTTTTTCGAATTTTGCACTAGGAAGTCCATTATGAATCTGTGTCATAACATTATCCCATATTGTTCCTGCTGGATTTCTTGCAAATCCGCGCACTGTTTCGTTTTGTTTGTAGCCAAACCATGTTGTTGCTGTAAAGTATGGAGTAAATCCACAAAGCCATCTATCATAATCATCATCAGTGGTTCCAGTTTTTGCTGCTGTATCCATATTTGGTATTTTACAATAACTAGCTGTTCCTCTAGAGCCAAGTACTGGTTGGGTTAATATACTTTTTACGATATATGCGTTTTCAACAGATAACACTCTTCTTCTTTCTTGATTTGGCTCCATAACAACATTACCATCAGAGTCTTCTACTCTTGTATAGAAAGTAGGTTCTATATATTCTCCATCATTTGCTATAGCAGCATAAGCCCCAGCCATTTGTAATGGAGTTACACCATATGTTAAACCTCCAAGTGCCATTGCCAAATCGGTATCCTTTTCATCATCTAGAGTTGTAATACCTGATTTTTTTAGGAACTCTATTGATTTTTCTACTCCCATTTCATTTAAAATTCGCATTGGTACGATATTTTGTGATATCTCTATAGCAAAGCGAACTGTTGAAAGTCCCCAGTAACTTGGATTATAATAATAATTTTTTGGATAACCATACTCTTTACCTGGAAATTTCGTTGGTACATCATCATATACTGAACCTGCAGTAATAACTCCGTTTTGTACCGCTGGAGCTATAACTGAAAGTGGTTTCATTGCTGAACCTGTTTGTTTTGGTTCCATTGTTGCAAAATTATATCCTCTTGAAGTAGTTTTTTCTCCTGAACCACCAACTACTGCAGCAACTTGGCCAGTCTTATGGTCAATAATTCCCATTGCTGTTTGAGACACTTCCCCTTCTACTTGTTTAGAAGGCACTTGATATTTAGATTGTTTTACCTCTTCTTCTAAAATGTCTTGTACCCAGCTGTTTTGTGTTGTATATATTCTCAATCCACCACCATACAAATATTGCTTAATACGAACATCTGACCAATCTGGATTTTCTTCTGCAATTTGTGCCCAAACTTGATCAATTGCAGCATCAGTATGATAAGAATATATATTTTCCACAATTTCACCCTTTTTAAAAGCTAATCCATTCTCCACTTCTGCTACTGCATTATTGTAATCTTCTTCTGATTTAATTTTACCTAATTCTTTCATTTTAGCGAGCACTGTTTTTACTCTGTTTTTTATAAATGTAATTTCTTCAGGATCGTCACTAAACGCCTCATATATATTAGGTGAATTATTAATTCCAGCTAGAAATGCACATTCTGCCAAGCTTAGTTCACTAGCACTTTTACTAAAATAATATTGTGATCCTAATTCCACACCATGTATTGACTGTCCACCTAAGAAGATTAGGTTCAAATACAATTCTAAAATTTGCTGTTTTGAAAGTGTTTTCTCTAAATTATATGCCCTTGCCATTTCTTTTATCTTTCGCATGGCATCTCTTTCATTTTCTTTAGTTAAATTTTTTACTAATTGTTGAGTAATAGTGCTTCCACCATATGTAGCTTCTCCGATTCCAATTTTACTTAAGAAATATTTTACAGTTGCAGCAATTGTTCTTTTTAAATCTACACCATAGTGTTCTTCGAATCTTTCGTCTTCAATTGCAACAAATGCCACTGGCAAGTACTCTGCCATATCTCCTATATCAATCCACTTTCTACTTTCATCTCCATTTAAAGTAGCAATCAAATTTCCATCTCTGTCATAAATTTCGGTATTTAAATTGCTTACCTTTAAATCATTTTCTGAAAGTTTAAAGTCATCTCCAAAAAAGCCCATAAAAATTCCTGCTACAATTCCAGCACCTATTAGCATCATTACTATAATTATTGTAAATAGTATTTTTAATATTAAGCGTAACTTTGGATGTTTCTTTTTTTCTTTTTTTCCCTTACTTCCTTGCTTTTCCGTTAATTTGTACGCTTTCGTCTTTTCCATTTCCTTTTTTTCTGTACTTTTTTTATTATTTTTATTATTTTTATTATTGCTCATCTTTGCCTCCATTTGGCGTGAATTCGCCTTTTATAATAAATACATATGTATTATATTATATTCTTCTTAAAATATAAAGTGTTTTAAGAAAAAATTAAGTTGTAAAAAACATAATATATTATTAATTCTTTACTGTAATTCGTAAATATCTTTTAATTCCGTAATTGGAATTGCTCCTTCTTTTATTAATTGATTAGTTCCGTTTTGAATATATACTAGTAATATTACCAGGAACTACATATATATTTTTCCCTTGCTCTAATGCATAATCTACTGTTATAAAACTACCGCTTTTTTCTCCTGCTTCTACAACAATAACTCCACTACTGATACCACTAATAATGCGATTTCTCGCTGGAAAATGCTTTGCAAGTGGTAATGTTTTTGGTGGATATTCTGAAATAATAACTCCATCAGTTTCCAAAATGGCTTCATATATTCTCTTATTTTCTTTTGGATAAATTACATCAATTCCACACCCAAGCACAGCAATAGTTTTTCCTCTTGCTTTTATACAACCTATATGAGCATAACTATCGATTCCTCTTGCTAGTCCACTTACTACATTTTTATTCTGTTTTGCTATTTCATATGATAATTTACTTGCTACTTTAGCTCCATAATTAGTGCAATTTCTACTTCCTATAATAGCAAAACCTTCTTCTTGTAAGGTTCGCTCATTTCCTCTCGAGTATAACCAGTAAGGATAATCAAATATTTGCTTTAGCTTTTTGGGGTAATTTTTATCTGTTATTGTAATAAATTTAATATTTAACTTGTTTAGCTGTTCCATTTCTAGTTGTAAAGTTGTTTCATTTATCTTAATTAATTGTTCACTTTGTTTTTCTGTCATTCCAGCTTTTTGTAGCTCTGTTTTGTTTAAATTCCAAAGTACCTCTGGTTCTTTATACAAATTTAATAAACTTTTTATTTGCTTATTGCTTAGCTCCTCTATTTTTGAAAGGCCAAACCAAGCCAAAGTTTTATTCATACATTCTCCCAAACCCCCCAGATTTTTCGAGCTATAATTCTTGGTTTCTAGCTGCTTTTACAAGATTACACATAAGCATAGCAATGGTCATAGGTCCCACTCCACCTGGAACAGGCGTAATATAATTTACTACTTTTTCAACTTCATTAAAATCAACATCTCCACACAGTTTTCCATCATTATCTCTGTTAATTCCTACATCAATTACCGTGCTTCCTCTTTTTACCATGTCTGCCTTTATAAACTTTTCCTTTCCAATTGCTACAATTAAAATATCAGCAGATTTTGTATATTCCTCTACATGTATTGTTTTAGAATGGCAAACCGTAACTGTTGCATTTTTATTTAACATACATTGTATTAGTGGTTTACCTACAATATTACTCCTTCCGAGGATAACAACATGTTTTCCTTGAATAGGAATATTGTATTCTTCTAACAGTTTTACAATACCATATGGTGTACAAGAAACAAAAGTATCTTGTGAAAGGCATAACTTTCCCACATTAATTGGGTGGAATCCATCTACATCTTTACTTGGCACGATGCTATAAAAAGCATCATTTATATTTAAATTACTCGGTATTGGACTTTGTAGCAAAATTCCATGAATATCTTTTTTCGAATTTAACTTACTAATTATGTTTTTAAGTTCATCCATTGTAGTATTTTCTTTTAATAGGTATTCTTCAAATTGAATACCTATTTCTTTACATGCTTTGCTCTTGTTTCGTAAATATATTTTTGAAGCACCGTCTTCTCCAACCATAATAACTGCTAATTTAGGTATAATTCCCTTTTCTTTAAGTTGTATTATTTCATCTTTTAAATCGTCACGTATTTTTTTTGCAAGATTTTTTCCATCAAGTAAAATAGCCATATTTTCAATTTTCCTCTCTTTTTTTGTTTTATTATATCTTGTTTTTAGAAATTGAGCAAGCTTTTTACTATCAATTATATAATTACTACTGTAATAATATCTATTACAGTAGTAATTGTTTATATTATTTCTATCACTAATCTTTACAACAGTTTCTTCTATTTTTTTCCATGCAACATATTATTCTAATTGCCTCAAGAATTGATAAAACTCCAAGTACGATTGCTAAAACAATTAGAGCAGCTATTGCCCTTAAAAATACTGTACTTAGTGCAGCCCCTATAATAATTCCTAATGTTATTGCAAACAATGTTAATAAAATCATTAAAACCAATAATTTACAAAAACATTCTTTTCCTTCTCTTCTATTACAACAAATCGTTACCTGTGACTCCATAATTACACCTCCTCAATCATACAAATCATATTATATTATATGTTTTTCTTTGAGGATTGTTTATAAAACATAAATTATTAACTAAAGCAAGACTATTTGCTACTAGTTTTGTAATCGCAGAATAACCATATTATTGTTAATTTAAATTATACTTTTTAACTGTTTATAATAGCCATAGCGATTATAAACACACCTACAATAACACGATAAATAGCAAAGCCTTTGAAACTTCCTTTTTTTAAATATTCTAATAAAAACTTAATAACAAAAATTCCAACTAGAAAACTAGTCAAAATTCCTATGTAAAAAGATAATTCTTCAAAGGCAAAATCTTTTATTTTATAAATTGTTGCTGCAAAAACAATAGGAGTAGAAAGTAGGAATGTATATTTAGCTGAACTTTCTCTATCTATTCCTAGTAGTCTACCTGTTGTCATTGTAATACCAGAACGAGAAACTCCTGGTATGAAAGCAAGTGCTTGTGAAACTCCTATTAAAAATGTCTGTTTTAAAGTCATATGTTCATAATCTGTATCTGACTTAGATTTTTTATCTACGAAGTATAGTATAATTCCCATAACTATAAGGGCAATTCCTATAATAATTGGTTGCTCTAATATATTGCCTGCAAAATAATCCAATAAAAAGCCAATAGTTCCTCCAGGTATAGTAGCTAATACTATATACCAAAACATTCTTCCCTCAGAAGTTTTTTTACCTTGTAATCTCTCCCAGCCACCTTTAAATAAAGCAATCCAATCCTTAAAAAAGAATAACACGATAGCAAGCAAAGTACCAAAATGAAGTGCTACATCAAATCCATCAAAAGCTACTTGAAAATTTGCATCTTTTGTCCAATTAAGTAGCCATGGAATTAGATATAAATGTGCAGAACTTGAAATTGGTAATAATTCTGTTAATCCCTGTACAATTCCTAAAATAATTGCTTGAATAATTGACATTTGTTTTTCCTCCTAATTTTTCATTTCTTCTAAAATGTTATAAATAGTTTCTTTGATAATTTCTGCAGAAGTAACCGGTGCCACTTTCCCCGGAAGAGAAAGTGCTGAAATTACACGAATTCCAATTTGCTTAGCAAATTCTTTATCTACTCCCCCCGGCAATGATGCTACATCTATAATAATACATTCCATGTTTATTTTTTTTAAATATTCTTTTGTTAAAATCAAGCTTGGAATAGTATTTATAATTACATCAAATTGATGCAGTGAATTTTTTATCTTATTTAGTTGTATTAATTCGTATCCATAAGCTTTAATCCACGCAAAATCCTCGTTTTTTCTAGCTTCGCAATATACTTTAGCACCAATTCCACTTAGCATTTTTGCCAGTATTTTTCCAATCCTTCCAAATCCTAAAATTAGTATTTTACTTCCGTGAAGTGTTCTTGAAGTCTCCTCCATAGCAATTTGGATAGCTCCTTCTGCTGTTGAAATTGTATTTAATATAGTAAATTCTTCTCTTTTAAGTATATCTATAATTTTTACATTTTCCTGGTTTGATTTATCCCTAATTTTTTGATCTATACCTCCAGCAATAAAGCATTTTCCATTTGCTTGTTTTATTACTTCATTTACAGTAATTTTCTTTTTACTAAATGGGCTGTTAACATACACTCCATTGCTTGTAAAAGGAATTCCGCTAACAACAAATTCTACTGGCTTTATCGCTTCTTCTAATGTGGTAATTTGCACATTCTTGATTTTTTCTAGTTCTTCTGCATTCTCTAAACCATAAGTATAAACCTTCCAATTATCTTTTGCAAGCATTCCGAATTAATTTTACAATTCTTAAATCTCCGCCCAATAATAGCTATATTCTTTTCCAAAAAAATCACATCCTTTTCCATGTTATTATATGAAAAAAGATGTAATTTTATCATAATGTTTTTTCATTTTCTCTTTTCGACTGTCTTAGCTTTGTTCCTTTTCCAAGCTCTTTTAGATTTAAATTTTCAACAACATAATAAGTCTTTTCTAAATGTTCTATATTATTTTTTGCTTTCTTATTTAATGTTTGCTTTTCTTTAGTTTCTTCTTTTGGCATTACAATATATGCTTTAATTGGTATTAATATTGGTTCTTCATCTGCTTTTTCCTTAAAAGATATATCTAGTTCAATTGACTTATTAACAAAAGTAATGGCTTTTTCTTTTTCTCCCTTTAACATAAAAATTTTAGAAAGCTCAAAATAAGCCCTTGCTTCTAAACTTTCTTCATATATACATTCAGTAAAATATTGTTCAGCTGCTTCTATATCACGATAAATCAGGGCAATTTGTCCTAAATTATATTTTGCTATATATAAATTATGGTTTATGTTTGCCGCTTTTTCATAGCAGTTTTTCGCATTTTGAAAATCATTTAATCTTGTATAAGCAATCCCTAAACTATAATATAAATCATAATCTTCTGGATGATAACGTAATGCATCCATATATACATTAATTGCTTCTTTGAATTTTTCTTGTTCACACAGTATATTTCCAAGTAAATTTGAAGCATTGCAATAATCTGGTTTTTTTTGCAATAGATTTTCTAACATAGTAACTGATTCTTCTTTTTGTCCTAAGTCATTAAGTAAATATGCAACCTTATAATATGAATCATAATCCTTTTTTTGGCAATCAATTGCTTTTACATACTCATCAATTGCTTTTCTCATTCCACCTTCTTTTTCATAAATTTCAGCTAACATTTTGTGTCCAATATAACTATCAGGATATTTTGTAACTAATTTTATTAAAGCATCTTTAGCATCTTTATTATTTTTTAACAACAAATAAATTTTTGCTTTTACTTTGCTCAAATTCTCCGAAAAATTGTGTCCACGATGTTCTAATAATAAAATAAAAAGTGGAATAACAAATGCCAATACATACATTATAATACGTAATATGATATTGGTATAATAACCTGCTAGTATCTCAATAAAATTAATTGTTATACCAATGGCTTGTGAAAATAAAACAACAATATAATTTGTATCATTTTTATGTATCATTTTAAAAAAAATAATAACAAATAAGAAAAAGGCAATTACATTAAATAGTATTTTTTCCGCTATAATCATGTTTTACCTCCTTGCCTTTTTAATGTTTTAGTATTCATCTTCACTGCTAAATTTTTTATTATAATTTTCAATACAGTCTGCAATTATTTCTTCTGCTTCTTGTCTTCCTAATACTTTTTCTACCATTGTCTGTTTTCCTTCTAGTTGTTTGTAAACTTCAAAGAAGTGCATAATTTCTGCTGAAATATGATTTGGTATTTCAGTAATATCTTGATAACAGTTTAAAAATGGATCTTTCTTAGCTACTGCAATTATTTTTTCATCATGTTCTTCTCCATCTACCATTTTTATTACCCCAATAGGATAACATTCTACTAGTGTAAGAGAAATAATCTTTTCTTGACATAATACCAATACATCTAGTGGGTCATTATCATCTGCATAGGTTCTTGGTATAAAACCATAATTAGCAGGGTAATGTGTTGCTGTGTACAATACTCTATCTAATTTTAACATTCCTGTATCTTTGTCTAATTCGTATTTATTTTTTCCCCCTTTTGTAATTTCAATAACAGATATAAAGTCGTTAGGTTTTATTCTTTCTTTGCTAATGTCATGCCATATATTCATTTTCTTGCCTCCTATTTTTCTTATTTTCCCATTATACAATTATTTTTAACATTTGTAAACAGTTATTTTTCATTTTATGTAGACATATAATCTAACTTGCTAATATATCTTTTATTTCTCTTATAATTTTTGTTTCTATTTGTTTCCAATTTAAATTTTCTATATATTGAATAGAGGTGCTTGAATATAATCCTTCCTTTTGTGCAATTTTATTCCATTCACGTGAGTTTGGAAAATTTCCTTCTATAATTAATTGTGTTAATCTTTTTTTCGTTTCTTTATAATTCTGAAGGTTTTCTCTTCTTTGATAATATAGTTTCATAATTAGTTCTACCTTTCTTTCTTCAATTTCTTGCCCCTTAGTAAAGTTTAATAGTAAATATTTGATATCCTCTTTTTCCATTTTCTCAGCACCATCCTATTATTTTCTCGATTATATTGTAGAAAGTTTTTTTTCGTCAAACCATAATTCGACAAATTATTTATAGGTGCAAAGAAATACTAAAAACTGTTAAGTAACAGTTTTTAAAACATTGATTTCTTTTTTCATATTTCCTGAAATTCATTATATCAAATATATAATTTAGGTGCAATATATGTGACACAAGCTTCTTATATACAAGTTCTTTCATTCATTTTACCCTAACTCTCACGACTTTTTAATTCTTAAATATTTACACTCTCCATAA
>CALXYG010000043.1 GCA_944392885.1 uncultured Clostridia bacterium | reverse complement strand
TATAGTAGCTTCTACCATTAAGAATCACCTCCTTTTACGGTAGGTGGTTTAATTATAACATATATATATAATCTAAATCAATAAAATAATAGCAAATAAAAATATAAGATAGTAGTCAGCAATGGCTGCTTTTTTAATGCCCATCTTCCTCTTATTAGGATTAATATAGGATGAGTAATAAAAAGGTAGTGATAACCATGACAAAAGAAGAATACAAAAATTATCTATGCAAGCATTGCGTAAGATATAATTGTAAAGAAAATATATGCGAATTAAGTAAAGATACATATAAGGTATATAAATGTACTGAATATGTATCTATTTTTATGTGTAATAAAACAAATTGTAAAAAGTGTGGAAAATGTAAGGAGGAATTAGAATGAAAGTAAAAGCATTAGACACTTATAAAAGATTAAATGTGCAAGATAATGAATTAAAAAGAATACCAGAGCAAGGCGAGGAATTTGATGTAACTAAGGAAAGATATAAAGTATTAACTAGTAATAACTCTTATAATGAAGTGTTTGTTGAAGCAGTAAAAGAAATAGTTGAAACTGCAACTAAAAAGGTTAAAACAGAAAAAGCAGCAAAGAGTAATGTTAAGAAATTAAAATAATATGACATATAGAAATAATCCAAAAATAGCGAGAAAATATAAGAGTAAGAGATGGCAAAGGTTAAGGAAACAAAAACTTATATTAAATACAGTATGTGAAAGATGTTTAAAAAAGCGGTATATATGTGCCAGCTTTTTTTATACATCACAAAGAATATATTACAGATTTAAACTATGAAGATGATGAGGTATTCTTTAATATAGATAATTTAGAAAGCTTATGTAAGACTTGTCATAATCGGTGAGCACTTTGGCAGTAAAGAAGAATATAGTTTTGATGAGAATGGAGATTTAATAAAAAATAAATAGAAAATATATAGATGTTTGGTTAAAAACATATAATCCCCCCATATTGCTTAAAATGGTGCTATATGGGAGAACGGTGAGAGGGCATTCGAAAAATCCGAATCCAATATACGTGAGGGGTGTAGTAAAGGTGGTGACATAGGTGAAAGAAACCGATATAGAAAAAAGAGTGAAAAGTAAGCAAAATAAACTAAAAAAGATATTTAAAGGTATAGAGGAAAATAAGAAGAATCTTGTATCAGATTTAATATATCAAGCTTCATTTATGTCAGTAAAATTAGAAGATTTATCGCAATTTATAATGGAAAATGGTATAAAAGAAGAATATCAAAATGGTGAAAATCAATTTGGATATAAAGAATCTGTAGAATCAAAATCTTATAATACTTTAATAAAGAATTATACTAACATTATAAAACAATTATGTGATATGTTACCAGATGATGAAAAGAAAAAGGCAGGAGAAGATTTGCTAAAATTCATAGCAAGTGGTAAGAAGTGAATTATATAAAAGAGTATATAAAACAAATTGATAAAGGCAACATAGTTGTAGGTAAGAAAGTAAAAAAAATATATAAAAGATTGTTAAAGGAAAGCGATAATAAAAGCCTTCCTTTTTATTTTGACGAGGAAAAAGGGAATAGACCTATTGAGTTTATAGAAACCTTTTGCAAGCAAGCAGAAGGGGAGATTGGAAAGCCAATTAAACTGGAATTGTTTCAAAAAGCATATATACAAGCATTGTTTGGATTTGTATATAGAGATACAGGTTTAAGAAGATTCAATGAAACAATGTTTCTCGTTGGAAGAAAAAATGGTAAGACAACAATGTTATCAGCGATTGCTTTATATATGATGATTGCTGATGGAGAAGGTTCTGCTGAATGTTATTCAGTGGCTACAAAAAAAGATCAAGCTTCTAAAGCTTTTAAAAGTGCTTGTGCAATGAGATCACAATCTCCAGAAATAAGAGCAATCATAAATAAAAGACGTACAGATATGTATATGCCTTCCACTTTTAGTAGTTTTGAACCACTTTCAAGTGATTCTGATACTCTTGACGGGCTGAACTCACATTTAGTAATAATAGATGAATTACATGCTATAAAAGATAGAAACTTGTATGAAGTTATGAAACAATCTACCTCTTCTCGTAGACAACCTTTAGTAGTAATGATAACAACAGCAGGTACTGTAAGAGAATGTATTTTTGATGACATATATGACTATGCAAATAATGTTTTAGAAGGAACAATAAAAAATGATGCATTTCTTCCTGTTCTTTATGAGCTAGATAAAACAGAAGAATGGAAAGACATTAAATGTTGGTCAAAAGCAAATCCGCGGAATTGGAACTATAAAACAATATAAATACTTATCGGAACAGGTTGATAGAGCTAAAGATGATTTAAGTAGTAAAAGAGGAATACTTTGTAAAGATTTTAATATTAGGAGTACAAGTGAAGAAAAATGGCTTGACTTTGAGATAGTAAACAATGAAGAAACATTTAATCTTAAAGAGTTAAGTGGCAGCTATGCTATAGGTGGTGCAGATTTATCAAGTACAACAGATTTAACTTGTGCGACACTGTTAGTAATAAAGAGACGAAAGATATATGTTGTTCAACATTATTTTATACCAGAAGATAAAGTAGAAGAAAAAGAAACTGATGATAAAGTACCATATAAAAAGTGGCAGGAAAGAGGATTGTTAACAGTATGCACAGGAGCAAAAGTAGATTATAGTGAGGTAACAAAATGGTTTCTAAAAATGCACAATGAAAATGACATATCAGCATTGTGGGTAGGTTATGATCCTTGGGGAAGTACATATTGGATTAATGAAATGAAAGAAGAAGGATTTCAAATGGAAGAAGTAATACAAGGAGCAAAAACAATGTCAAATCCGATGAAACAACTTGAGGCAGATTTAAAGGAAAAGAGAGTAAATTATAACAACAATCCAATCACAAAATGGTGTTTACTTAATACATCAATTAAAGTTGATGATAACGATAATATAAGACCTGTAAAAGGCAAAAAATCAAGACAACGAATAGATGGAACAGTAAGTTTAATAGACGCTTATGTTGTTTTATATAGAAAAATGCAAGATTATTTAGCGTTGCAGGAGGAATAGATGAAAAAGGAAAAAAGAAATTTATTTAAATTCATATTTGGAAATAAAAGCAATAAAAAGCAAAATATAACTCAAACACAATTTCAGTTGTTGAGTGGTTGGAATACACAGTTTAGTACATTGCAAGAAGGCACTTATAACAGTAAGGTTGCAAGGCAGGTAATAGACAGAATTGCAACACATTGCGCCAAGTTAGTGCCAAAACATATACAAGGGAATATAACAAACAATATAAAAGGCGATATTGATTTTTTACTAAGTAATCAGCCAAATCCGCTTATGAATACATTTGATTTTATTTATAGAATGATTTCTTTGTTATATACTGATTGCAATGCTTTTGTTTATATTGCAAAAGATAGAAGTGGATTTATAACAGGTTTTTATCCAGTTCTTGCAACAACATATGAGTTGTTACAGGGAACAGATGGAACAATGTATTTGCAATTTGATTTTGTAAATGGACAAACATATACAATTCCATATTTAGAATTAATACACTTAAGATTATTCTATAACAGAAATGATGTTTTTGGTACTAGTAACAGAGTCCTACAGACAGATTTAAATACAGCTGATACAGTTTCACAAGGGATTGATAAAGCAATTAAAACAACTAGTAATTTGAAAGGTATTTTGCAATATGAAATGGCTATGCTTAAAAATAAAGATTTAGTAAAAACAAAAGATGATTTTGTTAAAGATTTTTTAAATATGGACAATGAAGGCGGTATTGCAGCCTTAGATGCAAAAGCTACATTTAAAGAAGTTAATCTAAAACCTATTACTTTGGACAATGAACAATTAAAACAAGTAAACTATAATATTTTTGATTATTTTGGAGTATCTGAAAAAATTGTGAACAATAATTTTACTGAAGAAGAATGGAACGCTTTTTATGAAGGCGTTATAGAATCTCGTGCAATTCAAATGGGGTACGCATTCACCAATAAAATTTTTAAAAAACAGTCTATCAAAGAAGGACATAAAATTGTTTTTACTGCAAATAGATTACAATACGCTAGCTTAAGCACAAAAACAAATTTATTAAAAGTAATTGCACCTTGGGCAATGATAAAAGTAGATGAGGGTAGAGAAATTCTAGATTTAGCTCCACTAGGAGGAGAAGAAGGTAATAGAATATTGCAAAGTTTGAACAATATAGATAGTACAATAGCAAATAAATATCAAGTTGGAGGTGAAGAATAATGGAAAAAGCTGTAAAAGAAATAAGATTGATAGATATGAGGGCATTAGATAAAACAGATAAAATGATTATTGAAGGTTATGCTGCTGTTTTTGATACAGTAACAAATTTAGGTTGGATAAAAGAAGTAATTGATAGACATGCTTTTGATAACGCAGATATGAATGATATAGTGATGAAATATAATCATGAAGATTCTATTCTTCCGATGGCAAGAACAAGAGGAGGTTCATTAACATTTAACATTGATGATCATGGATTAAAAATAAGAGCAGAACTTCCAAATACAACACAAAATAGAGATATTTACATATTAATAGAAAATAGAGTATTAACTAAAATGAGTTTCGCATTTACTGTAAAATCAGAGGAATATGACTACGATACAGATACTAGAAAAATATTAGAGTTTGATAAAATATTCGATGTGTCTGTTGTTGATGTCCCTGCTTACGAAACAACAGAGATTTATGCAAGAGGCAAAGAACAATATGAAGAAGAAAAAAGAAAATATGAAGAAAAGAAAATTGCTTTTGAAAAGCAAAAATTAGAATTAATGTTAAGTTTATAATTCTTGAAAGGGAGATTGGTGGTAGAACTGGTCTTTTTTTTGTTGGTAGAAACAAATAGAGATTTTTATAAAGCGGTGGTAGAACTGCAAAAAAATTTATTTTTAGGAGGATAAAAAAATGACATTACAAGAAATTGAAACAAAAAAAGCTGAGTTAAGAAACAGGATTAATGAAGCTAAAACAGAACAAGAGCTTGAAGAATTAAGAAAACAAGCTGAAGAACTAAACAAAGAAGTTCCAACTGAAGAAAAAGGTGGAGCAATTACTCACGAAGAAGAAAGAGATTTAATCACTGATACAGAAAATTTAGAACAAAGAAAAGTTGAAATTATTGGAACTTTGGCAAAAAGGGAGGAAAGAAAAGTGAAAGAATTTACAAAATTTAATGTATTTAAATCAGATGAGTATAGAAGTGCTTGGGCAAAGAAATTAATGTGTAAAGCAGATAATGAATTTACAGAAGATGAAAAAAGAGCTTTAGGAGTAGCATTAACAACTACAGCTACAACATATACAGAACCAAGTTCTAGCGTTGATGGTGTGAATAACGGTGGTTTATTTATACCAGAAACTGTTTCAATGGAAATATTGAAAGAGGTTGAATTAGAGTCGCCATTTTTAAGAGATATTGCTAAAACATATGTGAAAGGTTTAATTACTTTTCCTTACAAAGAATCAAGTTCTGGTGCAGAATGGGTTGAAGAAGGAAAAGACAACAATTTAGAAAGTGATAAATGGGGAGAATTAACATTTACTCAAATGGAATTATCTAAAACTATAAGAATTACATGGAAATTAGAAGCTATGGCAGTTGAAGACTTTATTAATTATATAGTTGAAGAAGTTTCGAAAGAAATGAGAGAAAATTTAGCAGATAAGCCATTCTACGGAACAGGGGTAAAAGAAATTTCTGGTATTACGTTAAGTGGAAATAATATAGATGCTGAATATGAAACTACAACAAATGCTTTAGAGGCAATTAAGGCAGCTATCGCTTTACTTCCAAAAAGAAAAAGAGCAGGAGCTAAAATATATCTAGCTGAAGATTTAGCATTAGATATAGCATTTATGAAAGACTCAAACGGTACTTATTTAAATAATCCTGTGAATGGAGTTGCTTTAAATAGTATTGCTAGATATCCAGTTGAAGTAGATCCTTTTTTAAAAGATGGAGATTTCATAATCGGTAACGCTAAGTGGTATAAAATGAACTTTAATGAAAACTTAAGTATCTCTAAAGACATAATTGGACGTTCTAGAGTAAACGATTATACAGGATATTGTGTAGTAGGTGGAGCTCCAGTTCCAAATTCATTCGTTTACGGACATGAGAAGGCAGGAGTTTAAAATAAAAGGAGGACTATATGGACGAGTTGCTAAAATTAGTTAAACAATGTTTAAGCATTGTGGAAACAGCTACATTAAAAGATGAAGAAATTAATATGTTAATACAAGCAGGAGTAGCAGATTTAAAGAGACAAGGAATTGTAGCAAGTTTAGATACAACTGATAATCTAGTTAAGTCTGCTATTGTTATGTTTGTAAAAGCTAACTTCGGAAATGTAGATATAAAAGAGAAAGAATTAGCACAAAGAACATATAGTCTTCTTTGTGCTAATTTAGGTTTATCTGAGGATTACAAGGTGGTGGATACTAATGCGTGATGTAAGTTGCAAATTACTAGCTACTACTTTACAGACAGATAGTATAGGTGTGCAAAAAGAAGTTGTTAAGGAAACAGAAGTTCCAATAATTAAAATTGAAGATGTATATGCAAATGAATTTTATGAGGCTAATGAACAAGGATATAGTCCTAGTTTGCGATTGAGGATATCTACATTAAATTATGAAAATGAAAAAGAACTTATATATATGGATACAATATATTCAATTATTAGAACTCAAGAAGTAACTGCTGATGAAATAATTCTTATATGCGAGAGGAAAATAAAAAATGTCAAAAACAGTAAAGGTTGATGATTTACAAAATACTATTATGGACTATTTAGAAGATTATGTTGAAGATATAGAAGAAGATGTGGTTGAAATAACAGATAATGTTACTAAAGAAGCAATAAAAGAACTAAAAAGAGACTCTCCGAAACAAAAAGGCATATCACGTAATAAACCATATTGGAAAGGTTGGACTAGACAGACTGGAAAAGCTGCTCTAAAAAATCATAGGTATACTATAAAAATTCATAATAGGACAAATTATCAATTAACACATATACTAGAGTTTGGACATGCAACAAGAAATGGGGGTAGAACCAAAGCAATACCTCATATTCGACCTGTTGAACAAAAATACACTGAATTGTATGAGCAAAAAATTATTACTGCATTAAGGAGACGATAATATGACTTTAGAAGAATTAAAACAAAGATGTGAAAACTTAGGCTTTCAATATGCATATGGAGCGTTTAAAAATACAGTAGAACCTCCGCATTTATCAGCTTTTTCAGCTGATACAGATAATTTTGGAGCAGATAATAAAGTTTATTATAAAAAAACGCCTATACAGTTAGATTATACTTATATTGATAAAAATATAGATGAACAAAATAAAATAGAAAATGATATTTTAAAAGATATTTATTGGAATAAAAGTGATGAAACTTACTTGTCAAATGAAAAAGTTTGGCAAGTAAGTTATTTTTTTGAATTATAAAGGAGGATTTTATATGTCAAACAAAGTAAAATTTGGATTAAGTAATGTTCACTATGCAAAAATGATAGTGGGCGAAGAAGGAACAATAACATATTCTACACCTGTTGCTATACCAGGTGCGGTAAATTTGAGCTTGGAACCTCAAGGAGAAGAATCACCATTTTATGCTGATAATATTAAATATTTCAATGATTATGCTAATAATGGATATTCTGGGGATTTAGAGATGGCAAAAATACCTGATAGTTTTTTAAAAGATATATTAGGTCAAACTATAGATACAAATGGAGCCGTTATTGAAAATGCTGAAGATAAATCAGCTCATTTTGCATTTATGTTTGAAGTAGATGGGGATGAAAGCAAGAAAAGAGTTGTATATTATAATTGTACGGCAAGTAGACCTAGTTCAGAAGCATCTACAATAAATGAAACTAAAGAGCCAAACACAGATACTTTAACTATTACTGCAAGTGCAAGAGATACTGATAAACAAGTTAGAGCATCTTTAGAGCCGAATGAAGAAAATATGGCTATATTTAATAAATTTTATGAGTCAGTATATGAAGAAAATGCAGTAGCAGGGGTATAGGTGATTAAATGAGAGAAATATTAATTTGTGACAAAAAGTGTAAGATTGATGCAAATGCGTATACTTATATGCAGTATAAAAATATATTTGGTAAAGGATTATTTAGTGATATACAAATAATTAAAATGTTCTTTGCAAAACAAGCGGAAGAAATTAGACTACTAAAAGAAAGTGGTGTACAAGAAGAAAATATAGAAATGGAATTGCAAAAAGGCTTATTGGACTATATAGATGATTTTATAGGAGCAATAACAAGGCTTGCATATATATTTATATATACTGCAGATAACACAATAAAAAGTTATGAAGAGTTTTTGAAAGAAATACCTAAACTATCTATAGATGATGATTGGGTAATCGAGGTAACCGAATTTGCGGTCGAGAAATTTTGTTAATGAAGAAGTAATAAAAGAATTTGAAAAGATACCGAGTTCTGGGAAGAGCGAGGATCAATTTCCAGAACATTCTTTTATTGCATCAAGTTTAAAAATAGGTTTAAGCATAAGTGATTTACAAAGCTTAACATATGTTGATGTAATGAAAATATTCTTAAGTTACATTGACAAAGAAGAAGAAAAGAAACCAACACAACAACAAATTAGTATGTTAACAGGCTAGATTTTCTAGTCTGTTAATTTGCATATAGGGAGGTAGAATTATTTATGGCAGGAAGTATAAAAGGAATTATAGTAGAAATAGGCGGAGATACTAGCGGTCTTCAAAAAGCTTTAAGTAAGGTTAATTCAGCCTCTTCTAGTTTGAGCAAAGAACTAAGAGGCATTAATTCTTTGCTGAAATTAGATCCTAAAAATACGGAACTAGTAGCACAAAAGCAAGAAGTACTAAGTAAAAGTATAGAAACAACAAAGGATAAATTAAATCAATTAAAAGATATACAATCAAAAGCAATAGAAGAAGGTATTGATAAAAATGAAGAACAACAAGAAAATTGGAGGGCTTTACAGCGTGAAATAATTAATACTCAAAACAAGCTAAATAGATTTTTATTAGAACAAAGTGGCTGGACTATAAAAGGAAGAGAAATAGAAGAATATGGGAAGAAATTAGAAAATGTAGGTAGTAAACTAGATAATTTAGGTAGTAAACTTACTACTAGGCTTTCATTACCTATTGTCGCTTTAGGAACATTAGGAACAAAATCAGCAATGGAACAAGAAGCGTCTATTCAACAAGTTGAAAAAATTTACGGAGAAGCTTCTAACACGATAAAAGATTTTGCTAATAATACGGCATTAAGTTATAATATGTCTACAAAAAGTGCATATAAATATTCGCAGATTTTTGGTAATTTAATACAATCTATGACTGACGATCAAGCTAAAAATGCACAATATACACAAGATTTGCTTAAAGCATCATCTGTAATTGCATCAGCAACAGGTAGAACGATGGAAGATGTAATGGACAGAATACGTTCTGGTTTGCTTGGAAATACCGAGGCTATTGAAGATTTAGGAGTAAATGTTAACGTTTCGCTATTAGAGAGTACAGAAGCATTTAGAAAATTTGCGGGAGATAAGAGTTGGAATCAATTAGATTTTCAAACGCAACAACAAATTAGACTTTTTGGTATTTTAGAACAAACTACTAAAAAATATGGAGAAGAAGTAAATGTAAATACTACTTCTAAAGTACAAAAATTAACAGCTAAATTGGAAAATTTGGGAAGTAAATTATCATCAAAATTATTACCAATAGTGGATGACTGGTTGGATAAAGCGGATGAATGGTTAGATAAATTAGATGATTTAGATGAGGGTACACTTGATAATATAGTAAGTATAGGTTTATTTGTAGCTGCTTTTGGACCTGCAATAAAAATAGTAGGTAAATTAACTGGTGCTGTAGGAACAGGAATAAAAGGATTAGGTAAGTTTAGCCAAGCTATTGCAGTAGTTAAGAGTGGTGCTGAAAGCTCTGATAAGAGTGTTAATATTTTAGCTAAAGGAATAAAGGGGTTGATTAGTCCTGCTGGTTTGACAAGTGCAGCTTTAGTTGCATCATTTGCAGCAATAAGTTATGCAGTAAAGAAAAGTGAGGAAGATACAAAAGAAGCCTTTGAAAATATGGGAAATGGTGCTAATAATTTTATTAATGGAATAGATAGTGCTACATCGCATTTAGATAGTTTTAATAGTACTTTGTTTGCATCAAATGAGGAACAACAACGATTACAAAACAATATGAATGAAGTACAACAAGGGATAACAGAAATCTGTCAGACTGCTTCAAATGAAAGAAGGGGATATACAGAAGAAGAGATAAAGCAATTAGATGAATATTTTACTAAATTAAAAGATTTGAAAAATAAGGAATTAGAAATTCAGCAAAATATATCAAATGCCATTGTACAACAGGCTAGTCAAAATGCAGAAACATTTCAAGGAAGTTTAGAAGAATATAAAGTACAATCTCAAGAATGGATAAAAACAGCACAAGAACAAAAAGATAAAGAATTAGAAATAATAAATGATAGAACAACGCAAGAAATAGCATTATTACAACAAAGATATGGAGATAAAGCTACATTAGAAAATGCAGAGTATAAAAGAGAATATGATGCAATTATGCTAGATAAAGATAATGCTATAAATCAAGCGAATGATAAAGTTGCTAAAGTTAATGAAATATATTCACAAGGGTATATAGAAAGAATGCAACAGGATAAAGATTTTTATTCAAAAATTGAAGAACTAAATATAAAAATTGAATCTGAAAATCAAAGACATAGTAACAGATTAGAAGAAATAATGAACTCAAGTTCTTTGTCTACAAGAGAAAAACAAAAACTAAGCGAAACAGAAAATTCTATACATAGTGCAACTTTAGGAAAGATATGGGATGATACTTCTAAAAATATGAGTAATGCACAACAAGAGCAAATGGGAACATGGTTAGGATTACTTTCACAAACAGAGTTGTATGGTGGACAAATAGATGAGAAAACTAAAGAAATAGCAAATAATATAATATCAAGTTTTGACAATATGCCAAGTGGTACTAGAAAAGTAATGCAAGATACAATGCAACCAATGTTAGAAGAAATGGAAAAATCAGAGCCTAGTTTATTTGCTAAAGCAACTAGTATAGCAAATGGAATTTTAAACAATTTAAGGCATGCTTTTGATATACATTCTCCTTCAAGAAAAACAAGAAAAATTTTTGAATATGTAATGGAGGGTGGGGAATTAGCAATAGACAAAGGTGCAAAAAAAATGTATAGTCAAGTAAATAGTTTATCCAATAATTTGCTAAATAAATTTAAAGAAATACCTATGGATTTTAATTTAGGAAATATTAATAAAAAAGTTATGCATAGTAATAATAATGTATTTACAACACCTCAAATTATATTTAATGTGAATGAATTAGACGAGAAAAAATTGCAGCAATGCTTTAATTATATTAATAGAAAATTCGGTAGTGCATATTAAATATAACAAGTTTACATTATTTTTTATCAGTTTGACATATTTCGACAACATATTATGACAATATGTATTATAATGAATACATGTTGTAAAGGATGTGTTTTATATGCAGATTCATAAAATTGTTTTCAAGGTAAAAGGTGTTACATTTAAAAATGAAGAAGGTAAGGATATTCAAAAAGGTATAAAAGGTATACTTAAGGAATATAAAAAGAATGATTTTTTTGATAAACTGTATGGGGGATATACTAATAAAGAAATAATAGAGTATGATTTAAACGTTAGTGAATATGAAAATGTTAAATTACCTGCAAAATTAGTAGGAGATGAATATAACGGAGAAGAATGTTTAAAAATATACTTAAAAACATATTTTGATGATTACTTTCATGTTGGATATGCACCAAAAGAAAATTTGAATGAAATTTCAGAGTGGCTAACTAGAGAAGATTTGAAATGTGATGGGTATATGGAAATTATAGGTGGAAAGTATAAGCATAGCGAAATACAAGAGAATGAAGAATATGAAGAAGCGGAAAAAGTCGTAATAGAGGAATTAACTTACGGATTAGAAGTTACTTTAACATTTTATAATGATGAAATAGATCCTGAAATTGAGAAAAGAAGAGAAGAGGAAGAAAAAAGAAAGAAGAAAATAGAAAAGAATATATTAATTGGAGAAATGATACAATATATTATAGTTGCTATGATAGTAATACCATTTATAATAGCATTTATATCATTCTTTAATTGGTTATTTGAATAAAAGAGTTAAACATAAAAGTTTAGCTCTTTTTTGCACCTTGAAAACATATAAAAATACGGCCAAAACAGGCATGGCAAAAAAAATATATAAAGCAGGTTTTAAAACTGAAACAGAACAAAAATTTAATGAAGTAAATGATAAACTAGATGAACATGATATTTTAATAAAAAGAAAAATACAATTAGCACCAAATGAGGCTAGAATTTTAAGAGAAAAAGTGAAAGAAAAGGTAAAACAAATATGTAATGATAATGCTTTAGATTATCATAAATTTAAATCAAGAATATTTCCAAGAGTATATAAGGCGATAAATGATAAAAATCAAGTTGCATCATATCGAGAATTACCAAGTTTTTATTTTAAAGAGATTATTCAAGATTTAGAGTTAATAGATGTAAATGTAAAAGATATTATAAATGAAGTTGCATAAACAGTTTAGAGTTATAGAGTAAAATCTATAGCTCTTTTATTATGTTATATTGGAGGTGAAAAAGTGGTAAGAAAATTTTATTTAGAAAATGAGAAAGGACAAAAGTATGACTTGATGGATAGAGAAAACTACTGTTTTTTAAATGAACCAACAGGGTTAGGATATTCGTACTCGTCTGATTATTTATTACTTGGAAATACCTTTATAGAAAACATAAGAACAATGGAAAAAGGAGAGATAAATGGTAGCTTAGTAACAAGGTATTACGATAATATAAATGATTTTATCAATTTTATTGAGCAAGCAGAGAGTTTAAGATTTGCGTATATAGTACCATTTGATAAAAAGTCAGCAGTTACATATTATAAAGATGTAAAGATAGCATCTTTAGAAAAGACTGAAAAGGAGGTATCAAGTGGAATGCTTGTAACACCTGTAACTTTTGATTGTTTGTCTTTATGGTATGAAAAAAATGAAATTATTTATACAATAACCAAAAAAGAACGAGAGATAAGATGGAACTTTAGATGGGCAAGTAGATTCACAAGTTATAGTAGTAGAAATATAGTTTTTAATAATAAAGGACATGTTGAGGCTCCGATTTCAGTAGAAATGGAAGGTTATCTAATTAATCCTTGCATATCAGTTTATGTGAATAGTAAAGAAAAATATAGTTTAAAAATTCCACTTACGTTACAAGAATTTGAAAAATTATTATATAGTACATCTGATAATAATTTGTACTTATATAAACAAAATACAGATGGAACATTAACAAGTTTATTTACAAATGATTATATAGATATATCCAAAAATAATATATTTAAATTACCAAAACGGTGTATCAGAGGTTATGCTTACAGCGGATAATGAAGTGTTGAATGCAAAATTAACTATAATGGAATTATATAAGGCGGTGTAAATATGGAAATATTAATTGAGTTTAATGGACAAAATTATACTGCAGTATATAATCAGTATAGTGGATATTTTGAAATTGATTTAATAGCACCTAATGAAGGTGGTATTTACAATATAAATATTACAGGAAAAGATGCTTTAGGTAATACCATAGAAGAATTGAAAAAACTACAAGTTTTAACTATTATCGAAGAAAAAGTTACAACAGATAATGTTGTAGCTTATTTTTTAGATCGTTTTACTTTTGAAATAAAAGATGTTATTGATTTACAAGATTATGAAATAAATGTTGATGAAGAAACAAATTCAAAATCAAATTTTATGGTAATGAAAAAAATAAATGCAGGGGATAAGGATTTTATTTTTATAAATGAAAATGATGAAATAAGCTATATGGGTATAATAGATAGTCCCGTAAATGAAAACGGTGAGAAAAAATATAGTATAAACGCTAAATATATTACAAACTTATTTGACAGAAATATAATTTTAAATAATGAAGAATTGATTTCAACAACTGGTGTAGAAGATTTTATTAAATACACAATTGAAAAAGAATTTACTAATAGTACAGATATTCTACTTAATATAGATTATCTAGACATTGAAATACTAACTCATACAAAGATTAATAAAAGTGTAGATAATGTTGAAAATGGTATATATAATTTTCATACATATATGACAAATTGTACGCAGAATTATAATATTGTATATAATTTTGAGGTTGTAAATGGTAGATTGAAAATGACTATAGAAAAACAAGAACAAGAAGCTCAATTAATAGATGCTAATGTTACTGACGTTGCTAACTATACTGAAGTTTTTGAAACTAATGTTATTGCAAAAGTAGTTGTAAAAACAAGTAATAATGTATTTAATTATTTTTTACTAAATGATAGAACTACGACAACAGATATTAATGATGAGAATAGAGCGATAGGACTTATAAAAACTGTATATACAGAAAAAGATGAAGATGCTGAACAAACAGCTTTAAATGAATTTAAATCAAATAGTTATGAACATTTAGTACAATTTGATATAAATATAAAAACAAAATTATTTGATATATCAAAATGGAAAATTGGAACACCGATTAAAATAAAAACAAAGAATAATATTATTATTGATAGTTATATATCTTCTATATCAAAACAAAAAAGCAGTAAATTCTATGCAATAAAAACTGGAAATATAAGAATAGATTTTATAGATAAAATAAAAAAGGAGTTGAAATAAATGTTAAAAGGACATGTGTTTGATGAACAACTATTTAGTAGTGAATGTTTTGCTTTATTTATAGATACATTTTTAGGAAAAGAATGTGGAGTTGTAAAAGGCTGTACATTATCTAATACATCAAGTTCTGTTACAGTAAGTAACGGATTTTTTTGTGTAAGAGGAAGATTTTTAGAAATAGAAGGTTCGGATACTTTAGCTACAGGAACAGATAATGCATATTGTAAATTAATATGTGAGATAAATTTAAGTAAAGAGAATACAGAAAGTGAATTAACTCAAGCAGTTTTAAAAATTATTAAAAGTACAACTGGATATCCTGGATTGACTCAACAGGATATTACAGATGAAGGAACTATATATCAATTTGAATTTGCACAATTTAGAACAGGAACAAATGGAGTAACTGATTTTATTGATACTAGAAGTTATTTAGATTTTGATAGTATATATTCACAAGTAAATACTGAAACTAAAGCTTTAATTGAAGAAATCAAAACTCAATTAGAAATAGTAGAAGATGGAAGCGCTTATGTATTAAAAGATAATATAGTAGAGGTAAGTGGTAATGTAAGTTTAAATAATGGAAGTGGAAGTGTTAATGTTGCATATCCTACACGGATTTAATAGAAATAATTGTAGAGTTATATCAATTAGTGCAGAAGGTTTTTTTAATGATGGAACACAAATATTTTATCAAAATACAGCATCTAATATATTTGGTGCACGTTTAAGTAATAATTATGTGAATTTGAGATGTGAAACTGTGACTGGAAGTGGTTCTAATAGAAATTTAATAATAAAAGCATTACTTTTAAAAATAAATAGTAATCCACTTTTAATATTTACTAATTCGACTGCAGGAACTGTTAATCTGAAAATTACAGATTTACCTTCTGATTATACAGTAGCAAGTAATTATACATTAACGTTAAATAGTCAGACTGGAACTACTAGAGAATACACTATAAGTGGACTTAGTACATCAGGTGGAACGGATACTATATCTATAATGATAAGTGATGCAGAAGGTGAACCGTTTTATGAAGAAGTATATATGTATACAAACGAGTAGGTGATACTTATGAAAATTATAGATATAATAATTGAACCAAATAAAATATATACGAGTTCAAATTTTAAACTAAAAGTTAAAGCAAGTGGAATATATAAGACGTACAAGTATAAAGATTATCAAAATCAACAATATATCGATTATACAAAAGAAAGATATAAAGATATAAAAATGTGGGAGGAGATATAATGGGACAAACAGAAAAATATAATTTACCTTATCCAGATGAGGAGGGATACTTAAGAGAAACACCGAGTTATATTCAAGATTTAGCAGAAGCTACAGAGCAAGCCTTAAAAGATAGTAGTGGAATAAAGGAATTAGCTGGAACTAGTAGTGAGTATATTGATTTAAACGATATAACAGAACAAGGAATCTATAGCATAACAAATGCGTGGTATACAAATGCTTATTATGTTAATACTCCGAAACCACCTTTTTTATTAATTGTAAGTGGTAGTAATGCAACAGCGATATGTCAATATATTATTACATTAGACGGTATTGCTTATAGATATAAAATGACAACTTCAGGTATGGCGGCATGGTCAAACTGGGAACTACAAAGTAGTGGTGGTACTGGTTCAAAAGAAATAGCATATGAAGGAGATACATTGGAAGGTACTGAAGCTATTATGATAGAAGATAGTGACTTTGAAGGAATAGACTTTGAAAATGATTTATTAGAGAGAGTTGTTACAGCAAATAGTGGATATGAAAAATATTCAGATGGAACTTTGAAATGTTGGGGTAGAAAAAGTCTAGGAAGTGTTGCAATAAGTAATGCTTTTGGAACTTTATTTGTTAGCGCTGCACAAGTTTTTGATAATTTTCCTATTGCATTTATTGAAGCACCTGTTGTTACCAAATGGGTAAATAATAGTGGTGCAAGTTGTTGGATAATAAATGGGTTACCAGCAGTATCAGAAACAAATGCTGGAGGTATAAATCTTGTTGGTGTTGTGAGCGGTACAGCATCTGATGTAGTAATACAGTATATGGCTGTGGGCAAATGGAAGTAGGAGGTATAGCTATGAAAATATATAATAAAGAAACACAAACATGGCAAAAATTGTATGTAAAAGCAATAGATAATATGCCAGTACGGTGCGATAATAAAATATGGTGGTAGTACAGCTCCACAAAGTTTTCTATTATGCAACGGTCAAGCAGTAAGTAGAACAGATTATGCAGAGCTATTTTCTGTGATAGGTACGGCATTTGGTAGTGGCGATGGAAGTACAACATTTAATTTGCCAAATTTTAAAGGTAAAGTTGGTGTTGGCTTGAATAGTGAAGATACAGATTTCAACGCACTAGGCAAAACAGGTGGAGAAAAGACTCATACTTTAACAAAAGCAGAATTGCCAAAAATAGATATTCAAACAAATTTTGCATCTGCTAGTGGTGGTGACGGCTCAGGGTTAGTCTATGGAACAAAAACTGGAAGTAGTAATAATTCTTTGATTGAAAATATTAATTATGGTGGCGAACCTCACAAAAACTTACAACCTTACTTGGTAACAAACTATATAATAAAAGCAAAAATGATAGTAGCAGTAGAGGGTGAAATAATACAAGAAGCTGGTACAGCAAGTACAACTAATGTATATAGTGCTGTAGCGGTAGATAATAAATTAAAGGTAAATATAGTAACAGGACAAGAAAGTGCTACAAATGAGTATATAGATGGAAAGCAAGTATTTGTTAAA
>CALXYG010000042.1 GCA_944392885.1 uncultured Clostridia bacterium | reverse complement strand
CTTCTATAAAATTAGGTAAAATAGCTATTAATCCTACATCTACCGCGAAATTGATAGCTTAACCTAAATTTGTTTCTAAAAAATTTTTTTGCTCTTGTTCTGTCACTAATTCATGTTGTTTGATTGGTTCTATACTTAATGTTAATTCCTCCATAATAATTTCCTCCATATAATTTTTTTAATTTTTTTAAATTCATGATCTATGAAAATATTTTGTATAATTTTTTGATATTGTTTTTTTTCTTTTGGTAATAAAAAATATGGTTTCATATTCTGGTTTATTAATAAAGCATAATTTTTATTCCATTTAACTTTTCCGATTATTTCATATTCAATAAAAATTGTTTTTAATATTTTTTCATCAATTGTATTTTTATGATATTTATTAAATATTATTTTTATTTTTTCCTTTTCTATATTCCATTTTTCTTTGTAAATATTTAATAGATAAACAGTTTTTTTAATTTCTAATAAGTTCCCCTCTGTTAGAACTAAAATTGTATTACTTATTTGTAATAGAAATTTATTAAATTCTAAATAACATTCTGAAGATGTATCAATTAAAATAATATCATACTCTTTTTTTAACTTTTCTATTATTTGTGCTAATTGAATTATATTTATTTTTTCTTCTGAAAATATAAGACTACTACCAGATATTAAATCAATATGCGAATTAATTTTTATTTTGTATTTTTGAATATCTTCTATTTTGAATTTGTCATCCTGTTTTATTTCTTCATTTTTTTTAGTTTGGAATTTTTTTTTACCAAAGATTGTATGCATATTTTCATTTAATAAGTCAAAATCTAATATTAATATTTTTGTCTTTTCCTTTTTTAATTCCATTGCTAAACATGCAGTAATAAAGCTCTTCCCTGTTCCGTGACCTCCTGTAATTGCAATTATTTCATTGTTTTGTTTTATTTCTTTTTTGCAATTTACTTTTATTGTGTTTTTTATGTGTTCTAATATCTTATTTTTTTGAGGTGTTTTGTTTTCTATAATTAATTTTTTTATATTACGAATTTCTTCTTCTATATTAGTTTCAGTTGGTATTTCTTTTAAATACTGAATTACTTCATTTATGGTTGTTTTATGATGAAATAATATTTTTTCTACTTTTGCATTTTTAGCTATTTTTATTTTTTCTTTGTTTTCTTTTTCTAGTAATAAAATAATCTTAATATTTGGTCCTTTTTCTTTTATTTTCTTTAAAAATTCTTCTAACTCATCATCTCCTTTTAATAATTCGCTTACTATTAAAAAATCTACTTTTTTTTCCTCTAAAGTTTCAAAAATTCCTTCTTGATATTGTATATCTGGTATTTCTATTTTAAATTCATCTATTTTTTTTAATTCTTTATTTAATTCTGGATTAGCAAGTGCTGTAATAATTGTCTTCATATTATTTCCTTCTTTCTTTTCTAATTTCTAGATTTTATTTTCATAATTTATTCTTATAAATCAATTTACTCTATCTTTTTATTCTATGATTTCTCTTTCAAAGTTCGCTGTTTCGATTTTTAGTAAAACATGCTCGTCACCGGCAAATAATAACGCTTCTCCTTTTCTTAATGATTTTATTTCCATTTTTTCTTTTTCTGTTAAACTTGTATTTTCTGATAATATTTTAATGTTTTCTTCTTCTAGAGCAAAGAACATTTTAATACTCGAATTATTTAATAGACATTTTCCATAAATTCCATTTTCTAAACTAAATACATCTGAAATATCTTGTGTAATTGCAACTCCGCTTCCTCCATATTTTCGAATTGTCTTAAATATTTTATATAAAAAACTAGCTACTTCCTTATTTGAAGTTACTCCAATCAGTCTCCAAGCTTCATCTAAATAAATTACTTTTTGTTTGTTACGATTTGTTTTTATTTTATCCCAAAAAAATTCTGTAAATAAATACATTCCATATGCTAGGTTTTCTTCTCCTAAGTCATATACATCAGCAACAATTAAAGAGTTATCTAATACAACATTAGTCGTATTATTAAAAAAATTTAAAGAACCTTTTACAAATGGGATTAATTTTATTTGCATTTGTTTTGTTTTTTTATCTTTTCCCAATATCTCATAAAATTCTTCCAATACTGGCATGTCTTTACTTTCTTTAAAAACGGGTTTTATTGTAATAGTTCCTTCTTCTTTCTTATACAAACTACTATCATCGAAATTTATTCCTTTGCCTTCATATAATTCTATTATTTTTTCTTCTAATAAAGCTTTTTTTTCTTCATCTAATTCACCAAAAATTAATTTAAAAAAACCTATTAATTTACTAATTTTTGTAGCAAGATACCCTTTTCCTTCTTCTAGGCTTTCTTCTCTAATATCGAAAATATTAATATAAGTATTTGAATTTGGTCCTATTTGAATATATGTTCCTTTTAATTGTTTGCATAGTTTTTGATATTCTCTTTCTGGATCTATAACATATTGTTCTAACCCCAATAAATGTGAACGAAGAATTAATATTTTGGTAAAAAAAGATTTTCCGAGCGCCACTTGTTCCAAATAAACACATATTTGCATTTTTGTATTTTTCTGTTTCAAAACGGTTTAAAAAAACAAGAGAGTGATTGTAAAAATCAGTTCCGATAAAAAATTCCGTCTTCATCAAAAATTGTTGAAGATATAAATGGATATGTTGATACAAGACTACTTGATAGTACATTTCGCTTTACTGCATGTTTAATTGTTTCTGGATTTTGAAAAAATGGCATAGTACATAAAAAAGCTTGTTCTTGCCTAAAAGTTGCTCTTCTTGTTGCTAATCCTGTACCATTACAAATACCTTCTATTTTATTTAATTGTATTTCTAATTCTTTTTTGTTTTCATTAAATATTTCAATATAAATATATAAAAAATATAAATCTTCATTATTAATTTGTAATTCTTTTCGAATGTATTTTGCATCCTGATAGGTGAATGCTGCAACATCTATTTCTTGGTTGTTTTCTTTTATATCTCTTAATTCAGCTCCTACATTTCCAATATGATATGTTAAATCCCTAATTACTTTATATTTGTCTTGCTTTTCATAAAATATAGAAATATTAATATTATCCGGTATGTCCATAAAGGGTTTTAATATTATATCATTATATTCATGAAAATAATTTACAACAAGCAATCCACTATAATATGTATTTTCTATTTCTACATAATTTGGATTCATTGTATTAATGTATGCAGGTGCTAATATATCTTTTTGTGTCATTCCCCCTTTTAATTTAATATTTTCTTCTTTTTTTATTCTTTTTATAAAAAAAATTTTACATACCTCCTTTTTTATTTTATTTCTAATTTATTTTGTTTTCTATAATTTAAAAAATAAGAAATAATAATTTCTAATTCTTTTTTACTTTTAATTTCTTCTATTTTATTTCCACAACGAGATAAACTTTCTTTTATTTTATGATAGTTATTATCTAATTTTTGAATAATTATTTTTTCATTTTCCATTTCATTTTTTTCTTTAATTATTATATAAAAATATTTAGTATTTGTTTTTTTCTCCCCATTAATTGCTTGGATGTATTTTATATATTTTTTTGCAATTATTTCTGTTTCCATATTATTGTTTTTATTTTCTATTTTTGAAATATGTTTAGATAAATCCTTTTTATTACTTTGAATTAAAATTTGTAGATTAAAATTACACGTTTTTAAAAAAATTTTATATGAATTTAAAATTGCCTCTTTTTCAAATTCAGTTTTTAAATTATAATTAATTGGAAATATTTTTAAGATTTTAATATAAGAATTGTCTTTTAATTGTATAAAACCGTTTTCAAAAATTTTTTTAAAAGGTAACCAATCTTGAACAGAATAAAAATTTTTGTTTTTCAAAATATAGCTCCTTTTGATATAATTTTTCTTATTTTATATTGTTTTCCATTTTTTGTCAACATCTTTTCATCTACAATTTTCGACATGAATATTTTCCATTTTTTTCTTGTATATTTTTTTCTTAAAAAAACATAATATTAATGTAAGGTTTTTATTTGTTTCAGCAAAGAGTTTAATAAGGTCTTCTTGGGCTTTATTATATTCGAGCAAAGATATTATAAGGCTTATTTTTAAGTTTTATACTGTCGGAGATAAGAGTTTATTTTTTGTAGATAAGCTATATATTATATTTTCTTTTGTATATTGCTGTAATATAGAAAATAAATTTGAGCTTATGAGGGTACTTATATCTCTTGTCATAAAAATATTTTTTGAGCAATTTTATTTCTTCTTAAAAAATATTTTTATGCATTATTCGATTATTATTAGTCCCTTGTTTTGGATGAATATAGTTGTATAGGGTGTATTTACCTTCTAGCTGAATGATGAATTTGTGTGGCTAATTTATTATTTATATAGCAATATATATTAGTAGAGAACGTTATGCAAATTTGTTTGAGGCGATGATAAATAAGAGCTTTATAACTGAAAAAGAGGTAGCTTTTTGCTACCTCTTTTTCAAACTATTATATATCTAGGTTTTTTACATATTTCGCATTTGCCTCAATAAACTCTCTTCTTGGTTCAATTTCGTCTCCCATTAATATAGTAAATATTTCATCTGCTTTAATAGCATCTTCAACTTTTACCTTAATTAAAATTCGCGTTTCTGGATTCATTGTTGTATCCCATAATTGCTCTGGGTTCATTTCTCCTAATCCTTTATATCTTTGAATTCCTATTCCTTCTCTTCCAATTTCATCTAACTTCTCATTCATCTCTTCATCAGAATAGCAATAAATATCCTTCATTCCTTTTTTTGATAATTTATATAATGGTGGTTGTGCTAGATATATGTTTCCATTTTCTACTAATGGTCTCATGTAACGATAAAAAAATGTTAATAATAATGTCCTTATGTGTGCACCATCAACATCTGCATCTGCCATAATTATAATTTTTCCGTAACGAATTTTAGTAATATCAAAATCATTACCAATTCCTGCTCCAACTGCTAATATAACTGGTTGTAGTTTTTCGTTATTATAAATTTTATCTGCTCGAGATTTTTCTACATTTAACATTTTCCCCCATAAAGGTAGAATTGCTTGGAATTTTCTGTCTCTTCCCTGTTTTGCACTTCCTCCTGCTGAGTCTCCCTCTACAATATATACTTCACACTCCTCCGGCTCTTTACTACTACAATCTGCCAACTTTCCTGGAAGAGTAGTTGTTTCTAATGCATTTTTTCTTCTTACTAGTTCCCTAGCTTTTCTTGCAGCTTCTCTTGCTCGTGATGCACTTATACATTTTTCTAATATTGCTTTTGCTACGGAAGGATTTTCTTCTAGAAAATTTGAAAGTGCTTCATTCATAATACTAAATACAATTCCAGAAATTTCACTATTTCCTAATTTTGTTTTTGTTTGTCCTTCAAATTGTGGTTCTTTAACCTTTACTGAAATAACAGCAGTTATCCCTTCACGGATATCTTCTCCTTGTAAATTTGAATCTTTTTCTTTTAAAATATTTTTTGATTTTGCATAATCATTAAATACTTTTGTAAGAGATCTCTTAAATCCTTCTAAATGTGTTCCTCCTTCAATTGTATTAATATTATTAACAAAAGAATAAATATTTTCTGAATAGCTTGTAGTATATTGTATTGCTATTTCAACTGGAAAATCTCCCATTTTTTCAATATAAATTGGTTTTGGGTGAATATTTTCTTTGTTTTTATTTAGGTATTCTACAAAAGAGATAAGACCTCCTTCAAAACAAAATTCTGATTTTTTTTCTTGTTCTATTCTTTGATCTTCCACAATGATTCTTAATCCTTTTGTTAAAAATGCCATTTCGCGAAAACGATCTTCTAGAACTTCAAAATCATATTCTAATGTTTCAAAAATACTACCATCTGCATAAAATCTTACTTTTGTTCCAGTATTTTGTGAGTCTCCAATTCTTGTTAATTTTTGAATAGTTTTTCCTCTTTCGAATTTCATTTGATATAATCCACCATCTCTTTGGATTGTTACTTCAACCCAATCTGATAGTGCATTTACAACAGACGCGCCAACACCATGTAAGCCTCCGGAAACCTTATAGCCACTATCTCCACCAAATTTTCCACCAGCATGTAATTTAGTATATACTGTTTCTGCAGCTGAGATTCCAGTTTTAGGATGAATATCCACAGGTATTCCCCTTCCATCATCTTCTACACATATTATATTTCCTTTTTCTATGGTAATATGTATATTTTTGCAATTCCCCGCTAGTGCTTCATCTACACTATTATCTACAATTTCATATACTAAATGATGCAATCCCCTAATAGAAACACTTCCTATATACATACCTGGTCTTTTCCTTACAGCTTCTAAACCTTCTAACACTTGTATTTGTTCTGCACCATAACTATGCTTGTACTTCTCCATTGTTTTCCTCCTATTTTCTTTTAAAATTTAGTTTTGTTCTTTTTTCTAGAGTAGATACAGATATATTTGAAATATAACCTTTTTCTTCTGTAAGAATAAATGTCTTTTCTTCTTGATTGGAGGCATTTACCCATTTATTATTCTTTTCTAAAATTTGTCTTATATTTACATATTCTGTAGTGTCTTTTATGGTGCTAATATTAAATAACCCAATAATTTTTTTTTCTTTTAAAATTATATCATTACAAATATGTAAATACATTATATCACATTCCTTATTTTTATTTTTTTTCAATAATAGAACCTTTTTCTACTTCATAAAAGTAACTTTTTATTTTATTTATTCTAATCTGATTCGTACAAGTAATTATAACTTGATTTTCTTTGATATTCTCTAAAAAATTACTAATTCTTTTATCATCTAATTCTGACATAAAATCGTCTAATAATAAAATTGGATATTCTCCTATTTCATCATATATAATCTCTAATTCTGAAAGTTTTAATGAGATGATTGCTGTTCTTTGTTGACCTTGTGATCCGATATATTTGTATTGGTTCTCCATTAATGAATAATTCAAAATCATCTCTGTGTATACCAACTGAAGTAAATCCTCTTGAAATATCTAAGTTTCTATTTTTTTTCAATTTTTCTATATAATTTTCTTTTTTCTGGCATGAAGAATAATATTCAATATTTATCATTTCCTTTTGTTGTGTTATATTCATATGAAATAAATTTATTTTTTCTTTAATTTTTTTTATAAATGCATTTCTATATTCCCATACCTTTTGTGCATGTTCTGCTAATTTTTCATCCCATATATCTAGCATTTGTTCTGATTTGTTTTCGTATTTTATTTGCCTTAAATAAATATTTCTTTGCTCTAATGTTTTCATATATTGGTTTAGTGAAAAAATATATCCTGATTTTAATTGGCTAATCATAATATCTAGAAATTTTCTTCTTTCTGATGGACCATTTTTTAATAATGTCATATCATCTGGATGAAATAACACAATATATAGATTTCCGAAGTAATTCACTTAATTTTTTTATTTTAATTCCATTAATAGCATAACTTTTAGTGTCTCCTATTTGTACTTGTATTTTTCCTTCTCTATCACTTTTTTGATAAAATATTTCTATTTTTGAATCTTTTTTTTCTAATTGAATTAATTCTTTTTCTTTTTTGGTACGAAATGATTTTCCAAGGGCACACAAATAAATTGCTTCAATTAAATTAGTTTTACCCTGTGCGTTATCACCATATAAAATATTAACCCCTTGTTTTAATTCTAGTTCCTGATATCTATAATTACGAAAATTTTGTATTATTATTTTTTTTATATACATTTCTTTACTTCTAATCTTTTAATTTAATTGGTAATATCATATATGTATATTCCCCATCGTCTACTGGTCTAATAACAGCTGGCGAAATACTTGTACCAAAATCAACATAAATTTCTTCATCATCTATTACTTTTAAGGCATCTAAAAAATATTTTGGATTAAACCCTATTTCTAAATTTTTACCCTCTGTTGCCACATATATTTCCTCTTTTGCATCTCCTGTTTGATTAGTACAAGAAATAGTTATTTTTCCAATATCAATAGTCACCTTTACAGGGTATTTTTTTTCTTTTTCACTACTTGATGCTGAAATTAAACTAATTCGTTCAAAACAATTTTGAAAGTTATTTTTGTTTACTCTTACTCTTGTTTCCCATGTTTCTGGAATTACATTATTATAATTGAGAAATTCACCATCTAAAATTCTAGTTACAATTTTACAGTTTTCCATTTCAAATAATGCTTGATTTTTAGCAACTCCAATAGTAATAGTATCATAAGAATCCGTCATAATTTTATTTACTTCATTTAGTGTTTTACCTGGGATAACTGCTTTAAAATCGTTTACTTTAGTATTTATAAAATTGCTTTTTAATGCCAAACGGAAACCATCTACAGATACAACATTCAATTTATTATTTATAATTTCAAATAAACATCCTGTAAATATTGGTCTATTTTCTTCAGAACTAACAGCAAAAATCGTTTTTCTTATCATATTTTTTAGAATATTTTGTTCCAATTGAATTGAATTTTCAACCTCTATTTTTGGAAGTTCAGGAAATTCATCTGGATTCATTGTTGCTAATTTATATAAAGATCCTTCACATTCTATAACTAATAAATTATTTTCATTTAAATAAATTGAAATATCAGTATCTGGAAGTTTTCTTATAATTTCACTAAACATCATTGCGTTTACAACAGTACTTCCCTGTTCTTCTATTGTACAATTCATAATATATTCAATTCCTATTTCTAAATCATATGTTGTTAATTTTATTTCATTGTCATTTGTTTGAATTAATATTCCTTCTAATATAGGCATAGTTGTTTTACCAGCAACAGCTTTTACTACGGAATTAATACCTTTGATTAATTTTTCCCTTTCACAGATAAATTTCATAGTCGTTTTCTCCTTTATAAATATATAATAATTATAGAAGTATTAGTAATAGGTGTTGTGGAAACTGTGGATAAGTCTGTGACTTATTTGTTTCCGTTAACTTTTAGATGTTGATAATTTTGTGGATAAGTTCAAAAGTTATACACACCTTTTTTTTTCTTATGTGGATATCTAAGTTTTCAACAGTTTATTAACAGTTTATTAACATGTGCCTGTTGATAACTAAAGTCTTTCTTCCGTAAGAAAAGCTTTCAGTTTTTTTTGAAAAATTTGTTTTATAGAACGAAATTTTTCAAAAATGTAATTTTTTATGATTATATAGAGCTTTGGTCTTCTAACAATATTTTCTTCACACTTTCCACAATGAGTTTTGTATTTGGTTTATCCTTAATTTCTTTTTCTATTTTTGAATATGCATGCATTACTGTGGTATGGTCTCTTTTACCAAATTCATTCCCTATTTGAGGGAACGACATATTGGCAGTATCTCGACATAGGTACATTGCAATTTGTCGTGGAAAGGCAATATCATTGGATCGCTTAGATCCTTTTAAGTCACGCTTATCAATATTAAAATATCGAGCTACAACCTCTTGAACAAAATCAGCTGAAATTACTTTTTCCTTTTGTAAAATAACATCATTAATTGAACGTTCTGCAAGTTCTACTGTAATAGGACTATGAGTTAAAGATGCAATAGCTACCATTTTATTTAGAACTCCTTCTAATTCTCTGACATTTGTATCAATTTTTAAAGCTATGTTTGATAAAATAGCATCATCAATAATTATATGTTCATTTTCAGCTTTTTTTCTTAAGATAGCAAAGCGTGTTTCATAATCTGGAAGTGAGATATCTACAATAAGTCCCCATTCGAAACGAGATTTCAGACGATCTTCTAATAATGGAATATCTCTTGGTGGTCTATCACTGGATAGGATAATTTGTTTTTTCGATTCATATAAAGTATTAAATGTATGGAAAAATTCCTCTTGTATTCGTTCTTTTCCAGCAATAAATTGAATATCATCAATTAATAAAACATCAATATTTCTATATTTATTGCGGAAGTTTTCCATTTTATTGCTTTTTATAGCATCAATAAATTCATTAGTAAAACGCTCTGATGTAACATATAAAACACGTGTACTTCTATTTGTTCTTAGTATTTCATTACCAATAGCGTGCATTAAGTGTGTTTTACCTAATCCAACACCACCATATAGAAATAATGGATTATAAGAACTACCAGGTGCTTCTGCTACTGCCAGTGAGGCAGCATGAGCAAAGCTGTTGTTATTACCAACAACAAATGTATCAAAAGTATAGTTTTGATTTAGTGAAGAGTTTGCATAACCTAAAGTAATTTCCTGTGTTGTTGTTTTCTCTTTTTTTTCTTCTGTGCTTTTTTCAGTTTTTAGAATAAAGCTTAAATTACAATTTTTATTAGTTAGAAAGTTGAAAGTATTTAAAATTAATTCTTGAAATTTAGATTCTAGTAAATCTTTTTGAAAAATAGAATCTACTAATAGAACAATGTTATTTCCTTCCATACTATCAATTTCTAAATTTTGAAACCAAGTTTTATATGATATTTCAGTGGTTTCTTCCTTTAATAGATTTTTTGCTTTATCTAAAAGTTCATTTAAGTTGTTTGCTTGCATGCTATGTTCAACCCTTCCTAAAAAATGCATAATATTATGGTGAAAGTTATACACATAGTTATCCACAGATGTTGATAACTCCTTTATTTTCTAGCAAAAGTTATCCACAAGTGATATTATGTGGTTCCTCAAAAGCCTTATTTCCCTATTATTTTCCTAATAATATCAAAAAGGAAATGAAATAGTCAAGACATTTGTGTAAAATAAATTTATTATTTTATTTTAAAATAAGATTTTTACTATACAATAAAAAATTGCTTACAATTAGCTCATATTTTCGAAAAAAGATTGACATTTTTATATAGTTTGTAGTATAATCGTTTTACTTATGAATTGGGAAATAATTATAAGCATTATAGCAGTGTAGGAGGTGCAAAATGAAAAGAACATATCAGCCTAAAAAAAGACAAGAACAAAAAGAACATGGATTTATGAAAAGAATGAAAACAAAATCAGGAAGAAATGTTTTAAAAGCAAGACGAGCAAAGGGAAGAAAAAAATTAAGTGCCTAGAAAGCAGAAGACCACAAGAGCATGTGGTCTTTTTGAGATGAGAAAATAATGAGAAACACAGAAACTTTGAAAAAAAATTATGAATTTAAACAAGTGCTTACAAAAGGAAAAGGTTATTTTGGTAAGTATTTAAATTTATATATAAAAAAAGAAAATTCAAATAAAAACAAAATTGGTATTGCAGTTGGAAAAAAAGTAGGAAAGGCTGTAAAGAGAAATAAATATAAAAGATGGATTGGAGAAAGTTATTTCCATTTTGAAGGGAACATATCAGCGAGATATCAAATGGTATTTGTTTTGAAAAAAAATATTGAATTAGAACAAGTGAATTTTTGGAAGCTAAAAGATGATATGAAAAATCTTTTAGCAAAAGCAGGTATTATATAAATGAGATTAATATTGATTCATCTAATTGATTTTTATAAAAGACAAATTTCACCTTTTTTAGGAATACGATGTAAATATGAGCCAACATGTTCAGAATACACAAAACAGGCTATACAAAAATATGGTGTTTTAAAAGGATGTTTTCTTGGATTAAGAAGAATTTTACGTTGTCATCCGTTTTCAAAAGGTGGCTATGACCCATTAAAGTAATATGGAGGGAAAGTATGATAGATTTTTTTGCTGATTTATTTGGTTATGTACTAAATTTTATTTATGGATTTGTAAAAAATTATGGTTTAGCTATTATTTTATTTTCAATTTTGTTAAAAATTATTATGTTGCCTTTATCTATTAAACAACAAAAAACAATGAAGAAATCAATAAAAGTTCAAGAGCAGACAAAAGAAATACAGGAAAAATATAAAGGAAATCAAGAAAAAATAAATCAAGAAATATTAGATTTATATAAAAGAGAAAATATGAGTCCCTTTAGTGGATGTTTAAGTGCTATTGTACAAATTATATTGTTATTTTCTATTTTTTATCTAGTAAGAAGCCCTTTAACTCATATGGTTAAGGTAGAACCAGAATTATTAGATACTTATGTGAATGAAGTAAAAGCAGAAATGTCAGAAAATAATGAAAATTCATCATATCCAGAAATTGCAGTTATCAAGGAAGCAACTCAAAAACTAAAAGAAAATGATGTTCCTGAAGAAAAAAGGTTAGATTATGAGAAATTGGCAATTAATATGAGTTTCTTAGGATTGGATTTAAGTAATGTTCCAATTCAAGATATATCTAATCCAGTTGTATTTGTTATACCTATTTTATATGTTATTTCTTCATTCATTTCTATACGTATATCAAGCAATATGTCCAGAAAAAAGGAAGAAGGTTCAAATAGTCAAATTGATGCTATTGCAAATGCAAATAAGAGTATGATGTGGTTTATGCCAATTATGTCAATATCTATTGCGATCATTGCACCACTTGGTTTAGCATTATATTGGCTAGTAAACAATTTATTAATGATTATAGAGAGATTAATAATGAATAGATTTTTTAATAAAGAAGAAATTTAGATTGCAATATGGAGGTAAAAAATGAGGAAAAGTATTGTATCAGAAGGAAGAACAACGGCAGAGGCAATAGAAAAAGGATTAGATATATTAAAGGTAACTAAAGATAAGGTTGATATAAAAGTGTTAGAAGACGAAAAAAGAAGTTTTTTTAGTATATTGGCACCAAGAGTTGTAAAAGTAGAAATTACTGTAAAAGATAATAAGGAAAATGAATTAGAAAATAAGCATAATTATTCCAATAAACATTCGAAAAAAGAGTATCGTGATTATAAAAAAATGACTGTAAATGAAACAGAAATACAACATGTTATGGAAGAATTGAATAAGTTTCTTGTAGAATTTTTCAAAAAACTAAAAAGAGAAGATGTTAGTTTTGAAATAAGAAAAGAAAGTTTTTATATTTTTGTTGATATTAAAGGAGAAAAGTTAAATTATTTGATTGGTTACCGTGGTGAAACATTAAATGCTCTACAGACTGTTTTAACATCTATAGCTAGTAAAAACTCAAAAGAAAAGGTTAAAGTATTAATTGATATTGAAAATTACCGTCAAAAGCGTGAAAAAGCTTTAGAAGAGCTGGCAGAAAAAATTGCAAAAACTGTAATGAGAACAAAGAAGACTATTACATTAGAACCAATGACATCTTATGAAAGAAAGATTATACATAGCAAGTTACAAGAAAATCCAAATGTAAAAACTTTTAGTATGGGTGCAGAACCATATCGAAAGGTTGTAGTGTCAATAAAGTAAAATTTACAAAGGAGCCAAAATAATAGTTTTATTAAGAGCTCCTTTTCTATTTAAAAGGAGAATTGTTATGTCTACTATCGCAGCAATATCCACCGCCTCTGGAATAGGTGGAATTGGAATTATTAGAATGAGTGGTAAAGATTGCTTTGAAATATTAAGTAAATTTTTTATTCCAAAAAACAAAAAAATGGAACCAAGGGGTTATAATATTCAATATGGACATATTATAAATCCTGAAACCAAGCAAAAAATAGATGAGGTATTAGTATCATATTTTATAGAGCCTAAAAGCTATACTAAAGAAAATTTATGTGAAATTCATTCACATGGTGGCAATATTATTATGAAACAAATTTTGGAATTATGTTTAGAAAATGGAGCTAGTTTAGCAGAACCGGGCGAATTTACTAAAAGGGCTTTTTTAAATGGAAGAATTGATTTAGCACAAGCAGAGGCTGTTATTGATATTTTAAATGCTAAAACTGAATTGGAAGCACAAACTGCTGAAAAACAATTAGACGGGCAATTGTCACATAATATAGAAGAGATTAGAAGTTTAGGAATTTCTCTAATGTCTAATATAGAAGCTTCTATTGATTATCCAGAATATGATATAGAAGAAGTTAGCAAACAAGAATTAACAGATATTTTATTACAAATTGAAGAAAGACTTGAAAAGCTTATAAAAAGTTTTGATAATGGAAAATTAGTGAAAGACGGAATAAAGACAGCTATTGTTGGAACTCCAAATGCTGGTAAATCTTCACTACTTAATGCTTTTTTAAAGGAAGATAGAGCAATTGTTACAGAATATGCGGGGACAACAAGAGATACCATCGAAGAATATATTACAGTAAATGGTATTGCTTTGAAAATAATTGATACAGCAGGTATTCGAGAAACAGAAAATGAAATTGAAAAAATTGGTATAGAAAAGTCAAAAAAATTAATAGATGAAGCGGATTTGGTTATTGCTATTTTTGATGGAAGTAAAGAATTAACGTGTGAAGACGAATTGATACTAAAGCTTATTTCTTCTAAAGTGGCAATTATAGTATTAAATAAAGAGGATATTGGGAGACCATCAGATGAAATGTTAAGAATGTTGCAAATAGGTAAGCCTATTGTATCAATTTCAGCATTAAAAGAAATTGGTATTGATTCAATTTATAATGAAATTATAAATTTATTTGATTTTTCGAGAATTAAACAGGATTCTCCAATTATGATTACAAATATAAGGCATAAACATTTAATAGAACAAGCGAGAAAAAGTGCGCAATCAGCACTTAAAACCATACATGACAAAATGCCAATTGATATTATTTCAATTCAAATAAAAGATATGCTAGAGTATTTAGGAAAAATAACTGGTAACAACGTTTCTGAAGATATAATACAAGATATATTTTCAAAATTTTGTCTAGGAAAATAAAAACTTATAAGACAAAGTTGTCAAAAAAATAACGGAACAAGAATTTTTGTTCCATAAAAAACAAAAATATAACGATATTAGTGGGGGAAAAATGAGATACGAAGCAGGAGAATATGATATAGCAGTAATTGGAGCAGGACACGCTGGTTGTGAAGCTGCATTAGCTGCAGCTAGAATGGGAAAGAGAACATTACTATTTTCTATTAGCCTAGAAGCAGTGGCGAATATGCCATGCAATCCTAATATAGGCGGAACATCAAAGGGACATTTGGTTAGGGAGATTGATGCCCTAGGGGGAGAAATGGGCAAAAATATTGATAAGACATTTATTCAATCAAGAATGTTAAACACATCAAAAGGGCCGGCAGTGTATTCATTAAGGGCACAAGCTGACAGAAAAAAATATCAACAAGAAATGAAACATACATTAGAGAAACAAGAAAATTTATATATCAAACAAGCAGAGATTGTAGATATTGAGGTAAAAGAAGGAAAAGTTATCTCAGTAGAAACAAATATTGGTGCTGTATATAAGATAAAGTCCGTTATTTTGGCAACAGGAACTTATTTAAAAGGAAAAATTTTTATTGGAGAATCTTCTTTTGAAAGTGGACCAGACGGAGTATTTCCAGCAAATAAATTATCAGAGTGCCTTAAAAAGCTAGGAATAGAAATGGTTAGATTTAAGACAGGCACACCTGCAAGAGTAAATAAAAACAGTATAGATTTTTCAAAAATGGAAATTCAAGAAGGAGATAAAGAAATTGTACCTTTTTCTTTTGAAAATCATTTGGAAATGAAGGAACAGGTACCATGTTATTTAACATATACAAATGAAAAAACACATCAAATTATAAGAGAAAACCTACATCGTTCTCCATTATATAGTGGAAAGATAGAAGGAACAGGACCAAGATATTGTCCATCTATAGAAGATAAGGTAGTAAGATTTAGTGACAAAGAAAGACATCAAATATTTATTGAACCAATGGGATTAGATACAGATGAAATGTATGTACAAGGAATGAGTTCTTCTTTACCAGAAGATGTCCAAATTGCTATGTATAGGACGATACCTGGTTTAGAGAATGTTGAATTTACAAGACCGGCATATGCAATTGAATATGATTGTATTCATGCATCTGATTTAAAATTATCCTTAGAATCGAAAACAATATCCGGCATGTTTTTTGCTGGGCAAATTAATGGTACATCTGGCTACGAAGAAGCTGCTGCACAAGGTATTATGGCTGGAATTAATAGTAGTTTAAAATTAGATGGAAAAGAGCCAATAATATTACATCGCTCTGATGCTTATATTGGAGTTTTAATTGATGATATTGTGACTAAGACAACAAATGAACCCTACAGAATGATGACATCAAGAGCTGAATATAGGCTATTATTAAGACAAGATAATGCAGATTTAAGGTTGACCGAAATTGGACACCAAATTGGTTTAATTTCAGATGAAAGATATAAAGCATTTATAAAGAAAAAGAAAAATATAGAAGATGAGATTGTAAGAGTTAAAAAAACTATAATAAGGCCAACAGAAAAGGTAGATTTATTTTTACAAAAACACAATTCTTCAGGAATTAAGGTGGGTGTAAAGCTAGAAGAGCTTTTAAAAAGAACAGAACTAGATTATGAAATGCTGGAAGAAATAGATGAAAATAGACCGGATTTAACAAGAGCAGAAGCTGAACAAGTGCAAATACAAATAAAATATGAAGGCTATATTAAAATGCAAATAGCTCAAGTAGAAGGATTTAAAAAATTAGAGAATAAATTTTTACCATATGATATAGATTACAATGAAATAAAGGGATTGCGAATGGAAGCTAGACAAAAATTAAATAAGTTTAAACCATACAGTGTTGGACAAGCTTCTAGAATTTCCGGTGTTTCACCAGCAGATATTTCTGTTTTGTTGATATATCTTGAACAATGCAAAAAAGGATAGAGAACCGTATTTATTTTAAATATAAGAAAGGTGAGTTATGGAAATAGAACTAAAAAAACAACTAATTAGGGAAGTAAAAATGCTACAAATAGAGCTTACAGAAATGCAAATTCAAAAATTTCATCTTTATATGCAGTTATTATTAGAATGGAATAAAAAGATAAACTTGACTTCTATTAAGGAACCAAATGAAATAGTTACAAAACACTTTGTGGATTCATTAAGTATTTCCAAATGGATTAAATCAGGAAATAGTATTGTTGATGTTGGAACTGGAGCTGGTTTCCCAGGTGTACCACTTAGTATTTTAAAAGGAGATTGTCAGTTTTTATTAATAGATTCTCTTAATAAAAGAGTTGTTTTCTTACAAGAGGTAGTCAATAAACTGCAATTAAATAATATAAAGGTTATTCATGCAAGAGCTGAAGAAGCAGCCCATTTGAAGGAGTATAGAGAAGGGTTTGATGTGGCTACTTCAAGGGCAGTAGCTAATATGAGTACATTGTTAGAATATTTATTACCTTTTTGTAAAAATAATGGTATTGCAATTTGTATGAAAGGAAATAATGTGCAAGAAGAATTAAATAAATGTAAAAAAGCATGTAATATACTGAAAGGACAAATAGAAGAGATAGACAAATTTTGCTTACCATATTCCAATTATGAAAGAAATATAATTATTGTGAAAAAAAATGATAATATTCCTAATCAGTATCCAAGAAAACAGGGAAAACCGTCAAAAGAGCCACTTATGTAAAACTCCGTAATAGTATGGAGTTTTATTTAGTTATAGGAAATGTAGCTTAATATAACTGAATAAAATTATTGTATAGAAAACTTACTATTTCTTTTAAGAAATTTAAATATTTATATAGTCTAATTAGATTGGTAGAAAAAAGTGCTCGCAAAGCTAGATTTGCCCTATATGATAAAAATTATAATAGTTAAAAATAAGAAATATTTTATTTTTTTATTGACATATTTATTATATTTTTATATGATTATTATATCAATTTATTTGATACAATAAAGAGGAGATGTTATTTTGGGAAAAGTAGTAACAATTGCGAATCAAAAAGGTGGAGTTGGGAAAACTACAACTGCAGTGAATTTAAGTACCTGTCTTGCTAAAACAGGGAAAAAGGTTTTAATGATTGATGCAGATCCTCAGGGAAATGCAACAAGTGGACTTGGAATAGAAAAAGAGGTAGAATTTTCTATTTATGATGTTATGATTAATGATGTAGCCATAAAAGAAACTTTACAAGATTCTTGTGTAAAGAATTTAAAGGTATGTCCATCTAATATTAATTTAGCAGGAGCAGAAGTGGAATTAGTATCTATGATGTCTAGAGAGCATCGTTTAAAAGAGAAATTAGATGAGATAAAAGACGATTTTGATTATATAGTTATTGATTGTCCACCATCATTGGGATTAATTACTTTAAATACATTTACTGCAGCAGATACGGTTTTGATTCCTGTTCAATGTGAATATTATGCACTGGAAGGATTAGGACAATTAATTAATACTATTAATCTTGTGAAGAAACATTTGAACAAGAACTTCGAAATAGAAGGAGCTCTACTTACCATGTACGATATTAGAACAAATTTGTCGAATCAGGTAGTGCGTGAAGTTAAAAGCTATTTTGGAGATAAAGTATATAAAACAGTAATACCAAGAAATGTAAAATTAAGCGAAGCACCAAGTTATGGTATGCCAATTACAGTTTATGATGCTAAATCTAAAGGTGCAAAATGCTATGATAAATTTACAAAAGAATTTTTGAAGAATAATCAACAGGCTAAGGCGAAACATATGAAAGATTAAGGAAAGGAGTGTCAAAATGGCAAAGAAAACAGGACTCGGAAAAGGATTAGATGCACTTTTTGGAGCAACAGTACCAGTAGAAGAAGAGAAAAGAGAAAATGAGATTGTAGAAAACTTGAAAATAACAGATGTAGAGCCAAATCGTTTGCAACCAAGAAGAAAATTTGATGATGAATCTTTAAATGAATTGGCAGATTCAATTAAGAAATATGGGGTTATTCAACCAATTATAGTAACTAAAAAAGAGAACTATTATGAAATTGTAGCTGGAGAGAGAAGATGGAGAGCAGCTAAAATAGCTGGACTTACAGAGATTCCTTCAATTATTCGTGAAAACGATGATAGAAAAAACAAAGAAATAGCATTAATAGAAAATATTCAGAGAGAGGATTTGAATCCAATAGAAAAAGCAAGAGGTCTAAAAGCTCTTATGGATGAATATGGAATGACACAGCAACAGTTGGCAGATACTATTGGAAAAAGTAGAAGTGGTATTGCTAATACTATGAGGATTCTTAACTTAGACTCTAGAGTAATTGATTTGGCTTTAGAGGGAAAATTAACAGAGGGACATTGCAAGGCATTACTTGCTGTAGATGACAAGGAAAAACAATATGCTATGGCATTATATATGATTGAATCTGGTGACACCGTAAGAGATGCTGAAAAGAAGATGAGTTTACGTAAAAAAATGAAAAAGAAGGATCAAAAATATGAAGCAATTTATCGAGATATAGAAAATCAATTTCAAGGTTTTTTTGGTACAAAAGTTAAAGTAGATGCAAAACAAAATAGGGGAAAAATTATTATTGAATATACATCAAATGAAGACTTATCAAGACTTTTAGATTTGATAAAATAAAAAATACAGATGTAAAAGAAAGAGAGGAGCATCAATGGAGGAAATTAAGATTTTTTTTACAAGTGATTTATATACATATATTTTAAGTGCAATAATTTTTGTGATATTTATTTTATATATTATAAATTGTATAAAACTATATAGGATGAGAAAAGATTATAAAACTTTTTTGAATAGATTGGGAAATGGCACTAATGTGGAAGATATGCTTAAACAGTATATGGATAAAGTGGAAGAAGTAAATTGTAAAAATCAGGAGTTAATGGTATATTGTAATAAATTAGATAAGGATATGGTATCTTGTATTCAAAAAGTTGGAATTGTTCGTTATAGTGCATTTAAAGATATGGGAAGTGATTTAAGTTTTGCACTTGCCCTATTAGATGAAGAAAATTCAGGAGTTGTATTAAATGGCATATATTCAAGGGAAATGTCAAATATTTATGCAAAACCGGTTACGAAAGGAACATCAACATATTCTATTTCAGAAGAAGAAAAACAGGCAATAGATATTGCTATACGTTCTGAAATAACACATAGAGTACGAGAAGATTAAAATAACAAATTAAAGAACACCAAAAAGGTGTTCTTTAATTGTTAAAGGGGTTAGTCAATTTGTCCCCTTATGGTGTTTACTTTTTTGGTTGCCATTGTAACGATATCTGTTATATCATAGTCGCAGGATTTGGTTTCGTCTGCAAATGATACAGAGACATGACTTTTTCGAGAGGAATATGTGCAAGATACATCAGGTGTGGTATAAAACCAAGTTCCGCTCTTGCTGATTCCATACGAAACTCTGCCTTCATTGATAACGTACAAAACCTTTCTTCCATTAACAGAGTTAACAGCAGATAGCGTCCGTCTTTTTCTTGAGATAAGAGTTTCTTGAACTTTAACATTTATGTCTGGTATGCAAAATACAGTAGGTGCTTTGAAGCTAAACGTTTGCAAGATTTCCTCATAAATTTCCTGAGCAGTGCATGGAAATGTCAAGTTTACAAGAAAATCTTCCATTTTGTGCTTGGAATTGTCGAAATCATTTATACATAGTTTATGTTCAGAAATACAAATCTCAATATGTATGTTATCATGTAAATCGACAGTCCAAAAACATATGGAATTCTCGTAATGGCTGTAGAGAGTGGTAGAATCCTTTTGTGTGAACGTAGATACCAGTTTCAGACAAGGTGAGAAGCAAGAATCCTTGTAAAGATAAACGTAGTGGCGATTGCCTTCACTTATGTGAAGTTCATGGTATTCATCAAGCGCTTTGAAAACGAATGACATTGTTAGTAGCCTACCATCTCCTGTAGTACAAACGCAGGTATTTTGATTATTTTTGGCAAGTGTTACTGGAAAAACAATTCCAATTGAACTGAGCATATGACAGAAAACAGAAAGTGATTTGTCTTTCATGCCAATCCAATTTACAATGCGTTCGTGAAGTTCATTACCCCTTATAGTAATCTGATTCCGCAAAAAAGTATTCACCATTACCTCCTAAAAAATTATTTACGAGGTGTAAACAATTTGGCATCCATATTTTATTCCTGATGCCGAGGAAGAATAAACTTATTATATCAGAAATTAACATAACATGCAAATTATTTTGGAAATTCCAGTATATATATATTGACATTAATGCCGAAAAGTGTTAGTATATATATTGTCGCAGACAAAATAATTTAATATGGAGAGGTGGTCGAGTTGGTTTAAGGCACTAGTCTTGAATATTGGCGTAGGTTTATAGCTTACCGTGGGTTCGAATCCCACCCTCTCCGCCAAAATGGAGCAGTACCCAAGTGGTTGAAGGGGGCAGTTTGCTAAACTGCTAGGGTTCGTAAGGGCCGCGGAGGTTCAAATCCTCTCTGTTCCGCCACAGAAAGATATAAAGAATTTTTCTTTATATCTTTCTTTATTGTTTCGGAAAAATCGATTTTCTACTTGAAAGGTCAATGATTTATTCGAAACAGCAAGGTTAGGATTCCTTAGATCGCCCGAGAAAAGCGAGTGGCATGTATTTCGCATATACTTCGAAGCCTATCCAAGAAAAATGTTTTTCTTATTACATATGGAACTATTTATATATATTGAAAATTTCTAGTTTAATTTAATTAGATAATAAAATAAAAATAAAAATAAAAAAAATAAAAATAAAATAAAAATAAAATAAAAATAAAATAAAAATAAAATAAAAATAAAATAAAAATAAAAATAAAATAAAAATAAATA
>CALXYG010000041.1 GCA_944392885.1 uncultured Clostridia bacterium | reverse complement strand
ATAATTTTCTAGTGATGATAGCGAAGAGGAAACACCTGTACCCATTCCGAACACAGCAGTTAAGCTCTTTAGCGCCAAAGATACTTGGAGGTTACCCTCCTGGGAACATAGGTAATCGCTAGATTTTATATATTCCTCTTTAGCTCAGTTGGTAGAGCGCTCGGCTGTTAACCGATAGGTCGTTGGTTCGAGTCCAACAAGAGGAGCCATAGACGATTTTTATCGAATCACTTAAAAATCTTGATATAAAAGAGTTTTAAGATTCGATAAAAATCATAAAAAGAAGATAGTTCTTCAAATCAAACTATCTTCTTTTTGCTATTAAAAAGATTAATTATAAGGATTATCTATTTTAGTAGAGAAGAGTACAATAAATTAATGCAGATTATAGATAATAGAAACTGAAAAGATAGAGAGATTAGATGTAGATACAAAAAAGTAGAAATTATTAAAATTAAAAAAATTACATAATACAATTGCTTTTTCTCAAAACCTGATATATAATAACAACGGTTGCTTTCTAGGTTGTCTTAGAATTAGGAAAAGTAAGAAAGCTTTTGCTATTATAAAAAACGATAGCAAATATTTATCAACTAAGTTTTAAATTAAATCACGTAAATAATTAAGGAGGTTTTTTTATGAGTCAAAAGTATGTTTACCTTTTTAAAGAGGGAAACGCAAAAATGCGTGAATTATTAGGAGGAAAAGGTGCAAACCTAGCAGAAATGACTAATTTAGGTTTACCAATTCCACAAGGTTTTACAGTTACAACAGAAGCTTGTACAAGATACTATGAAGATGGAGAAAAAATCAGTCCAGAAATCGAAGCTGAAATCTTTGAATCTTTAAAGAAATTAGAAGAAATTACAGGAAAAAAATTAGGTGATTTAGAAAAACCACTATTGGTTTCAGTACGTTCAGGAGCTAGAGCTTCAATGCCTGGTATGATGGATACTATTTTAAATCTAGGTTTAAATGATGAAGTATTAAAAACAATTGCTGCAAAAAATGAAAGATTTGCTTATGATAGTTATAGAAGATTTATTCAAATGTTTAGTGACGTAGTTATGGAAATTCCAAAGCCACTATTTGAAAAAGTAATTGATGAAATGAAAGAAGAAAAGGGCGTTAAATTAGATACAGACCTTACAGCTAGTGATTTAAAAGAATTAGTTGTTAAATTCAAGAAAATCTATAAAGATCAAAAAGGAGAGGAATTCCCTCAAAATTCAAAATTACAATTAATGGAAGCAGTAAAAGCTGTATTTCGCTCTTGGAACAATGCAAGAGCAATTACATATCGTAGATTAAACGATATTCCTTCAAGTTGGGGAACAGCTGTTAATGTACAAGAAATGGTTTTTGGAAATATGGGAGATGACTGTGGTACAGGTGTTGCATTTACAAGAAATCCTGCAACAGGTGAAAACAAAATTTTTGGTGAATATTTAATGAATGCACAAGGAGAAGACGTTGTTGCTGGTATTCGTACACCTCAACATATTGAAACACTTGAAAAAGTAAATCCAGAAGCATATAAACAATTTGTAGAATGTGCTCACAAGTTAGAAAAACATTTCAAAGACATGCAAGATATGGAATTTACAATTGAAGGAGGAAAATTATTCTTCCTACAAACAAGAAATGGTAAAAGAACAGCTAATGCTGCACTAAAAATTGCTGTTGACCTAGTAGAAGAAGGAATGATTGATGAAAAAGAGGCTGTTTTGAGAGTTGAACCAAATCAGTTAGATCAACTATTACATCCAAACTTTGACCAGGCTGCACTAAAAGAGGCAAAAGTTGTAGCAAAAGGTTTAGCAGCTTCACCAGGGGCAGCAGCAGGTAAGGTAGTATTTACTGCAGAAAAGGCAGTAGAATTACACAAAGCAGGCGAAAAAGAGCTAGTATTGGTTCGTCTAGAAACATCACCTGAAGACATAGAAGGAATGAATGTATGTAAGGGCGTATTAACAGTAAGAGGTGGTATGACATCACATGCTGCAGTTGTTGCACGTGGCATGGGAACATGTTGTGTTGCAGGATGCGGAGAAATTACAGTTAATGAAGAAGAAGAATATTTTACTTTGCCAGATGGAAGAAAGGTAAAAGAAGGAGAATATATTTCATTAGATGGATCAACAGGAAACGTATATGGAGAAAAAATACCAACAGTAGAAGCTTCTGTAACAGGTAATTTTGCGAAATTAATGGGATGGGCCGACCAATATAGAATACTAGAGGTTAGAACTAATGCAGATACTCCAAAAGATGCAAAACAAGCATATAACTTTGGTGCACAAGGAATTGGATTATGTAGAACAGAGCATATGTTCTTTGCACCAGATAGAATTGCTGCAATTCGTGAAATGATTGTATCAAAAACACCTGAACAAAGAGCAAAAGCATTAGCAAAAATACTTCCAATGCAAAGAGGAGATTTTGAAGGGCTTTACAAAGAAATGAAAGGCTACCCAGTTACAATACGCTTTTTAGATCCACCTCTTCACGAGTTTGTACCACATGAAGATGAAGATATTAAAGCTCTTGCAAAAGAAATGGGATTAACTTTTGAAGAATTAAAAAATGTTGTAGAAGGATTACATGAATTCAATCCAATGATGGGACATCGTGGATGCCGTTTAGCAGTAACCTTCCCAGAAATTGCTGAAATGCAAACTAGAGCTGTAATTGAAGCTGCTATTAATGTAAATAAAGAAGGTATGAATGTAACTCCTGAAATTATGATTCCTCTTGTTGGAGAGATTAAAGAATTAAAATATGTAAAAGATATTGTAACAAGAACAGCTGATAAAGTTATTAAAGAAGCTGGGGTGGAATTAAAATATCATGTAGGTACAATGATTGAAATACCAAGAGCAGCATTAACAGCTGATGAAATTGCCAAAGAAGCTGAGTTCTTCTCTTTTGGAACAAACGACTTAACACAGATGACATTTGGATTTAGTCGTGATGATGCAGGTAAATTTTTAGGAGACTACTATGACAAGAAGATTTACGAATCTGATCCATTTGTGAAATTAGATCAAGTTGGTGTTGGAAAATTAGTAAAAATGGCAGCAGAATTAGGAAGAGCAACAAGACCAGACATTCATTTAGGAATTTGTGGAGAACATGGTGGAAACCCTGCAACAGTAGAATTTTGCCATAATATTGGCTTAACATATGTATCTTGTTCACCATTTAGAGTGCCAATTGCTCGTTTGGCTGCTGCACAAGCTGCTATTAAAAACCCAAGACATTAAAAAGATTAAAAAGAAATTATGCTTTTGCATAATTTCTTTTTACGTTATATAAAATGCAATTTCCTATAATGTAAAATCATTGCACAGAAAAAATATATTTCCAATGCTACTATATAAACAAAGGACAAGTCAGCTCTTATTGTAAGAGCTGACCTTGATTAGAGGTGGATGTGTAGCGTAGAATCACATTGCGTATCAAGTCGAGATTGACAAAACAATTGCTTTAAAACAGGTTGTAGAGAATCATATACATGTAGTACTTCATCTCTAGAGAGGTTAAAGCGAATTTGTATTTCGATTTCAAAATCGGGCGAATGTTCTTTACTGTGTTGTATTATTTCCTCATAGACTGTTTCGAGCACCTTTTGAAGTTTGCATGCTTTATACTGCAACTGTTGAATGTCAGAACTTTTTAACAATCTAATCCACCTTTCTAGATTCTCCCCATAGGGGATTTATAATTATATTATACTATTTTTTTGTAAAAAAGTAAAATGCTGGAATAAAGTGATTTTCTCAGTAAAAAAATAATTTGGATACTTGACAACATAAAAAAAAAATAGTAAACTATTATTTATAATAAATAAGCGTTTGATAGAGACAAAGTAAAACCAAGGTTATTGATAGAGAGAATTGGTCGGTGGCTGAAAGCCAATTTGAAAAAACGGGTTTGAAAAACTACCTCTAAAGCTTCTGCTAAAAAGGCAGCGTGGATGATGCGTTAAATCGGTAATGAAGTTAAAATTAGGGTGGAACCGTATTTTTATACCCCTATGGGCAACAAAAGTCCATAGGGATTTTTGTTGTAAAGGCAAAGGAATTTAATTATAAGATAAAAATAAAGGAGGAATTAATTTGAAAATTACATTAAAAGATGGTTCTAGTATAGAAATTGAAAAAGGTATTTCTGTATTAGAGATAGCAAAAAACATAAGTGAAGGATTAGCAAGAAATGCTATGTGTGCTTTAGTTGACGGTGATGTCAAAGATTTACGTTATGTACTAGAAAAAGATTGTTGTCTAGAAATATGTACATTTGATTCTTTAGAAGGAAAAAAAGCATACTGGCATACAACTTCTCATATTATGGCTCAAGCAATTAAGCGTTTATTTCCAGATGTTAAATTGGCAATTGGACCTGCTATAGACCATGGATTTTACTACGATTTCGATACAGAAAAACCTTTTTCAGAAGAGGATTTGATAAAAATTGAAGATGAAATGAAAAAAATTATCAAGGAAGATTTAACAATTGAGAGATTTACATTGCCTCGCAAGCAAGCAATTGAATTTATGAAGCAAAGGGATGAGTTATATAAAATAGAGCTAATAGAAGATTTACCAGAAGAGGCAGAATTATCGTTCTATAGGCAAGGAGATTTTACAGATTTATGTGCTGGTCCGCATTTGATGAACACTGGGAATGTAAAAGCTATTAAGTTACTTTCTTCATCAGGAGCATATTGGAGAGGAAATGAAAATAACAAAATGCTTCAAAGAATCTATGGTATTTCATATCCAAAAGCAAAAGATTTAGAAGAATATTTAAATTTAATAGAAGAAGCAAAAAAGAGAGATCATAGAAAATTGGGTAAAGAGCTAGAGCTATTTTTCTTTGATGAGACAGCCCCTGGTATGGCATATTGGTTACCAAAAGGATTTACTATGTTAAATACCTTAATAGAGTTTTGGAGAAAAGAACACAAAACAAGAGGCTATCAGGAATTTTCAGGACCACAATTAAATAGTAGTAGTTTATGGAAAACCTCTGGACATTGGGATCATTACAAGGAAGATATGTTTGTATTAACAGATGTAGATGGGAATGAACAAGCACTTAAGCCAATGAATTGCCCTAATTCTATTAAAATTTATCAATCAAAGTTAAGAAGCTATAAAGATTTACCATTGAGATTTAACGATGTAGATGTTATTCATAGAAACGAAAAATCAGGACAACTAAATGGATTATTTCGTGTAAGAATGTTTCGACAAGATGATTCTCACAATTATATTACAGAAGACCAAATTGGAAGTGAAATCAAATCTATTGTTGAAATCGCTAGCAAAATGTATAGCATTTTTGGATTAGAGTATCAACTAACATTATCAACAAGACCGGAAGATTTTATGGGTGAAGTTGAAACATGGAACCGCGCAGAGGCAGATTTAAGAAAAGTACTAGATGAATTATGTGGAGAAAATCAATATCGTATTAATGAGGGAGATGGTGCTTTCTATGGACCTAAAATTGATATTAAGATGAAAGATTGTTTAGGAAGAGAATGGCAAATGGGAACAATACAATTAGATTTCCAATTACCACAACGTTTTAATTTGTCATATATTGACAAAGATGGGGAAAAGAAAACACCAATAATGGTTCATAGAGCAATATTAGGCTCATTTGAGCGCTTTCTAGGAATTATCACAGAACATTTTGCAGGAGCATTTCCAACATGGCTTGCACCGGTGCAGGCAAAGGTTCTTCCAATTGCAGATAATCATCTGGAATATGCAAAAAAAGTACAAGAGGAATTAGAAAAATATGGTATTCGTACTGAATTAGATTCAAGGTCAGAAAAAATAGGTTATAAAATTCGAGAAGCACAACTTCAGAAGATACCATATATGTTAGTGATAGGTGACAAAGAAAAAGAAAATAATAGTGTTGGAGTGCGTTCAAGAAAAGAAGGAGATATTGGTCAAATAGAAATTAAGCAATTTATACAAATGATTAGAGAAGAAATTGAAACATTTACGAAATAAAGTAGATACCTTTTAATAGAAAGTATTAATAAAAGTCTTATTGAATAATAAGACTTTTTTCTAGTATTATAAAATTTACATAAAATTATGAAAATACTAGAAAAAAAGGAAAAAAGGTGATATAATGTCGACACAATCATATATGATTGTCATAGAATTATACTAATTCTATGAACCAATTATAGAGAAGGAGGAAAAGGGTGTGGAAAAGACCTTTGTGTTAAGAACAGAGGCAATCTTGGCATCGGAGAATCCAACATTGCGGTTCGGAGGAGACAATACAATAGTAATTCCAATGGCGATACTACAGAATCTGTATAGGTACCAAGGATTCCCTGAAAAGCAAAAACTAGCTGCGAAATTTGTCGATTATATTGATACCTTGCCGATTAATGAATTGCTTTCAAAGAGGGGGACACAACAACGAAATGGTAGCTATCTACGAATTGTAGATAATAACTGTGAGCTGGATGAAACCATAGAAAATATGGTAGACTTTTCACGATTGGACAAGAGAGTGTTTCAGGTTTGTTTAGATTTGAAGAAGGAAGGTTGCAAGAAGGTAATATTAATCTCCAAGAATCCTTCTATTCGAATGAAAGCATGCAGTATTGGAATTGAAGCACAAATGTTCAAAGATGAAATTTTTCCTTCACCAAGTCAGCAATACAAAGGACTCACAGAAATTTTCGTTTCTCAGACAGTCCTTTCCAAACTGCTTCATGAAAGGGAAATTTCAATTAGAGAAGTTTATCAACATGGTAACTATGAATGGTTTGAGAACGAATTTTTGATTATTAAGACGGAATGTAGTAGTGGATTAGGGAGGTATACGAACGGGAAAATTGTTCAATTACAGCATAATGAGCGATTACCACAAGGGTGTAGAGCATTAAATATAGAGCAAAAAATGTTGTGGGAATGTCTACTGGCGCCACCAGAAATTGCTCCTTTGGTAGTAGTGAAGGGAGCAGCTGGTACTGGTAAGACGTATTGCTCTATTGCAATGGCACTAGACAAACTAAAAGGCTATAGTGAAGAAGAACTGTATGATCAAATTCTTGTAGCAACACCAACAGTTACAGTCAGTGGTGAAAACATTGGCTATCTCCCTGGAGATATAGAAGACAAGGTTGGACCATATTTAGGAGGTATAATGGACAACCTTAAAGCTTTTTTCCGAGAGAGAAACAAGGACTATGACAATTTACAGTTGAGACAGTGCGCTGAAGAACTTTTCGAAAGGGGTTTTATTGAAATTCAACCAATTGGTTTCCTAAGGGGAAGGACAATCCCTAAAACTGTGTTTATCATCGATGAAACACAAAACATTAGGCCGAGCGACATACAAGATATTGTAACAAGAGCGGCAAAGGGTTCAAAGTTCATATTCTTAGGTGACCCAGATCAGATAAACAATCCAGAACTGAATACAAGGTACAATGGATTGGTTTACCTATCCGAAAAGATGAAAGGAAATGCACTGTGTTGGCAAATCACTTTAAACAGTGAAAAATCAATAAGAAGCAATCTGGCGCAAGAAGCTCTTAAAATCCTGTAACTCTATGGTTAGCTGTGGAATATTTCACAGCTAACTGTTTTTTTAGGTTAAGCAACCTTAATAAATCCAAACGAAACGAGTGGAAGTTTTTTCACTTTGTCACGAAAACTAATTTAGCTATTATTTTTTTCTGTATATTATTAACTAATATAAAATTTACCGAAATACTTTTGTAAAATTAAGTAAAATAGTTGACAGTTTAATAAAAAATGTTGTATAATTAAAACGCAAAAGAAAATACAGAAGAGTGGGAACAAATCCCACTCTTCTAACATGTTAAAAGGAGGAAAAATTTGTCTAATATAGAAGAAAAAGTAGAAAAACTAATAATAAATGATGTGCAAAATTTAGGCTATGAGTTATATGATGTTGTTTATGAAAAAGAAGGAAAAGATTTTTATTTGCGAATTTATATCGACTCACATAAAGGAATCTCAATAGAAGATTGCGAATTGGTAAATAATGCTATTACTGACAAACTAGATGAAGCAAACTATATTAATGATATGTACTTTTTAGAAGTTTCATCTTGTGGCTTAGAAAGAGTATTACGTAAGGAAAAGCATTTACAGGCGCAAATAGGAAATGAGGTTGAAGTAAAATTATATAGTCCAATATCAAAAAAGAAAACTTATATTGGAAAACTAAAGGAATTTAATTGTCAGCAAATAGTATTGCTAGGGAACGATGAAGTAAAACTGGAAAGAAATAATATAGCACAGATAAAGACAATATATAATTGGGAAAATCAAGAAAGGAATGATAAAAAAAATGAAAGCAATGGATAACAAAGAATTAATTACTGCAATAGGAGAATTAGAAAAGGAAAGAGGAATTAATAAAGATTATTTGTTAGATTCTATAGAGTCAGCACTAGTAATGGCATATAAAAGAAACTTTGATTCAGCAGAGAATGTGAAGGTAGTTATGGACAAGCAATCTGGTGAAATACATGTCTATGCAGTAAAAGATGTAGTAGATGTAGTAGAGGATCAAAAAAAACAAATACAATTAGAAGAAGCAAAATCAATCAACAAAAAATTGGAAATTGGAGATGTTGTTGATATTGAAATTATACCAAAGAATTTTGGAAGAATTGCTGCAGGAACTGCAAAACAGATTATAATACAAAAAATAAGAGAAGCTGAAAGAGACATACTATATACAGAATTTAGTGAACGCAAAGGTGAAATAGTAACAGGAATGATTCAAAAAACGGATGGAAATGCTATTGTACTTGACCTAGGAAAATTAGAAGGTATTATGCCAATTAAAGAACAAATTCCAACAGAAAGTTATAAAGTAAATGATAAGATAAAAGGCTATGTAGTAGATGTACAAAAAGGAACCAAAGGAAATCCTCAAGTTATTGTTTCTAGAAGTCATCCTGATTTTGTTAGAAAATTATTTGAATTTGAAATCCCAGAAATTTATGAAGGGTTGATAGAAATTAAAAGTGTCTCACGTGACCCTGGCTATCGTTCAAAAGTAGCAGTTTACTCAACAAATGAAAATATTGATCCTGTTGGTTCATGTGTAGGGCAAAAAGGAATTAGAATCCAGAATATTATTCATGAACTAAATGGAGAGAAAATAGATGTAATTGAATGGGATAAAAATCCAAGTATTTATATAGCGGCAGCATTATTACCAGCACAAGTACTAGCAGTAGACATTAAAGAAGAAGAAAAATTTGCACAAGTTATTGTACCAGATGATCAATTATCACTTGCTATTGGAAAATCGGGACAAAATGCAAGACTAGCAGCAAAATTAACAAATTGGAAAATTGATATAAAAAGTGAATCACAATTTAGAGAAATTCTAGCAACAACACAAGAATAAATGGAGGTTACGATGAAAAAAATCATACAAAGAAGTTGCATAGGGTGTGATACAAAAAAAGAGAAGAAAGATTTAATTAGAATAGTTAGACAAAAAGAAGGAAAAATAGTAGTAGACAAAACTGGTAAATTATCCGGAAGAGGCGCATATATATGTGGAGATAGTAATTGTTTAGAAAGAATAAGAAAAACAAATAAATTGGAACGTGTATTAGATACAAAAATACCAGAAGAAATCTATGAGGAAATAAGAGGTGTAATAGTTGAGCAAAGAAATTAAGGCACTTGGTTTAATAGGAATTGCTACAAAAGCTGGAAGAATCGCATATGGAACAGAAGCAGTAAAAGAAACAATAGAAAATAAGAAAGCAAATTTAGTTATTATAGCTACAGATGCTTCGGATAAAACAAAGGAGAACATTAGACATAAATGTACAAAGAGCAAAATACCAGTAGCGGTATTTGGAACAATAGAAACTATAAGTAAAACAATTGGAAAACAAAACAAAGCGGTAATTAGTGTGAAAGATAGGAATTTAGGAGAGGAAATATTCAAAATAATTTGTGGGGGTGAAGCTATTGGGTAGTATAAAAATACATGAAATAGCAAAAAAATTGAGCATGAGCAGCAAAGAAGTTTTACAAAAAGCAAGAGAATTAGGAATAGAAGTAAAGAGCCATTTAAGTGGAGTTACACAAGAAGATGCAAACAAAATTGAAAATTCTTTGCAAAAAAAAGAAAAGAGTAATAATGAAAGTAAAGAAGTTAAAGAACCAAAAAGAGAGAAAACTTCTGGCCCTGTTATTATTAGAAGAGAAGTTATTATTACAGATGAAGAACTAAAAAAACAAGAAGAAGAAAAGAAAAAGAAACAAGAGGCTCAAAAACAAGTAGGTTTTATTGACAATCGAAAAAAAGACTTTAATATTGTATACCGAAATAAGCAAGCGAAGCCACTTACAGTAAGTGAGTTGTTTGGACTAAAAGAGAATAAGAAAGATGAGAAAAAAGAAGAGCCAGAAGTAAAATCAGAAACTAAAATAGAATTAGTACAGGTGGGAAAGAAAAAAGAGGAAGAAAGTAAAAAGGTAATAGAAGAAAATAATACAACAACAGATAAAAAAATAGAGCAGAAACCAATAGTGGAAGAACAACAAAAAAATCAACATGTTAATCGTCAATTTAATAAAAACAGCAAAACAAACCACGATAGAAATAACCAATTTAACAATAAAAACAATAACCAAAATGGAAATAATAATCGTAATAATAACCGATTTAATAATCAAAACCGTTTTAACAATAGGAATCAAAATAACCATTTTGGAAATAATAACTCACAAGGGTATCAAAATCAAAGACAGAATTTTAATAATGGTAGAAGACCACTAGATGAAAGAGGAATTGAGAAAAACATAAAAGACATTATGTCTGCCGATATTATAGAAAAAGAAAGCGTAAGAGAATATGCTAATCGTGCAATTGATAAGCAAAAAATTAATCGTGCAGAAGAAAATAAAATGAAGAAGCCAAACAAATCAAGAAGAAGTAATGAAATTGAATTTAGCACAGGAAAATTAAAGGACCTAAAACAAGAAAGCAAACTATCGCATATGTTCAACGAAGGGGCTATGCTAGATTATTATGATTTAAGTGATAATCGCAATAGAAAAAATAAGAAAAAAGCACAAAAACAGGAAGAGCATATCAAACAAAAAATATTCAAGTTAACAGATATCACGATACCAGAAAGTATAACGGTAAAAGATTTAGCTGCTGAACTGAAGAAAACAAGTGGAGAAGTAATTAAGAAATTATTAGGCTATGGTATTATGGCAACTATCAATAATGAAATTGATTTTGATACAGCTTTTCTTATTGCTGAAGAATATGGAGTAACAGCTCATAAGAAAGAAACTGTAAAAGAAGAAGATATATTGTTCGACGAAAGTGAAGATAAGGCAGAAGAACTAGTATCAAGACCACCTGTCATTGTTGTAATGGGACACGTAGATCATGGTAAAACATCACTTTTGGATGCAGTTAGAAGCACAAATGTTATAGAAGGAGAGGCTGGAGGAATTACACAAGCAATAGGTGCTTACAAAGTAGAAGTAAACGGTCGAGAGATTACATTTTTAGATACACCAGGTCATGAAGCATTCACAAGTATGAGAGCAAGAGGAGCTCAAGTTACAGATATTGCTATATTGGTAGTTGCTGCAAATGACGGAGTTATGCCTCAAACAGTAGAAGCAATTAACCATGCAAAAGCAGCAAATATACCAATTATAGTTGCTGTAAACAAGATTGATGTTGAGGGAGCAAATATTGAAAAAGTAAAGCAGGAGCTAACAGAATATTGAATAGTACCAGAAGAATGTGGACGAGACACTATATTTGTACCAATTTCAGCAAAACATAAACAAAATATTGATAGCTTATTGGAAATGGTATTATTACAGGCTGATATGCTAGAATTGAAAACGAACCCAAACAAACAGGCCAAAGGAACTGTTATAGAAGCTAGGTTAGATAAATCAAAAGGACCGATTGCAACAATGCTAGTACAAAGAGGAACATTGGATGTAGGAGATACAATAGTTGTAGGTTCAGTAATTGGAAGAATTCGTTCAATGAAAAATGATAAAGGGCAAAACGTTAGAAGAGCAGGACCGTCTACTCCAGTAGAAATCTCAGGACTTACTGAAGTACCAGAAGCGGGAGAGACTTTTTATGAAGTAGATGATGAAAAAACAGCAAAACATTTAATTGAAAGAAGAAAACGTCAAGCAAGAGATAAGGCGCTAGGAGTAAATTCGACAGTTTCACTAGATGATTTATTCTCACAAATTGAAAAGGGCAACTTGAAACAATTAAATCTAATCGTAAAAGCAGACGTACAAGGTTCAGTAGAAGCTGTAAAACATGCGGTTGAAAAGCTAAGCAATGACAAAGTAAAGGTAAAAGTAATTCATGCTAATGTTGGTGCAGTTACAGAAACAGATGTAACATTAGCAAAGGTTTCAAAAGCAATTGTTATTGCCTTTAACGTAAGACCAGAGGCAATAGCAAAAACATCTGCAGAAAGAGACGGAGTAGAAATAAAAATGTACTCTGTTATATACAATGCAATTGAAGATATCGAAGCAGCAATGAAAGGAATGTTAGATCCTGTTTTCAAAGAAGTAATTATAGGAACTGCGGAAGTTCGTCAAATTTTCAAAGTATCTAATGTTGGAACCATAGCAGGATGTTATGTAACAGATGGAAAAATAGCTAGAAATTCTACTGTAAGAGTAATTCGTGAAAACATCGTAATTCACGAAGGAAAACTAGTTTCACTTAAGAGATTTAAAGATGATGCTAAAGAGGTAGCCAAAGGTTACGAATGTGGAATACAAATTGAAAATTATAATGATATAAAAGAAGGAGACATTATAGAAGCACACATTATGGAGGAAGTAAAATAAAGTAAAACAGAAGTTGGAAACAGATATATTTTCAGACTTTTGGACACAGAAAAAGGAGAAAGCATGCAAAAAGAAAATCATAATTATAAACTAGATAGAATTAATGAAGAATTAAAAAGAGAAGTTAGTAATATAATTAACTATGAGTTAAAGAACTCAAAAGTGACTGGGATGATTAGTATTACAAAGGTAAAAGTAACACCTGATTTACGTTATGCTAGAGTTTGGATTAGTGCTTTAAATTGTAAAAATAAAAAAGAAACTCTATTAGGCCTAAAACAATCTGCTGGGTTTATTCGTGGTTGCATAGCAAAAAAAATTAATCTGAGGTTAACGCCAGAACTTGTTTTTGAATTTGATGAAACAATAGAGTACGGAGAAAAAATAGACAATATTCTAAATAACATCATGAAGGACATCAAGAACAATAATAGAAAGGAAACAGAGTAATGATATTAGATAATATTATTGAAGAGATACAAAATGCAGAAGATATTGTATTACTGACTCATGAAACACCAGATGGTGATGCAATAGGTAGTAGCCTTGCTTTATATGGGGCATTAAAGCAAATAGGAAAAAAAGTGGATGTAATTATACCAGAATGTCCAAGTTTATTTAATTTTCTACCATGGCACGATCAAATAAAAGATGTAGGTAAGGAAGAGAAATACAGTTTAGCTATCGCACTTGATTGTTCAGATATAAAAAGATTAAATGGATTTGCAAATTATTTTGAAGGAGCAAAAACAAAAATAGTAATTGATCATCATGGCTCAAATACTATGTTTGGTGATTACAATTTTGTAAATCCTGCATCTTCTGCATGTTGTCAAATATTAGTTACATTATTAGAATATCTTGATGTTAGTATTAATAAAGAGATTGGAACATGTATAGCTACAGGAATTATAACTGACACAGGTGGATTCAAATACAGTACAGTAAAATCAGAAACCTTTGAATTTGTTGCAGAGCTATTGAATAATGGGATAAATATTTCAGATATTTATCGTAAAGTATTACAAATAAGTTCAAAAAAACAATTTGAACTTAGAAAAATAGCAATTAATAGAATGGAATTTTTAGAATCCGGAAAAATAGCATTTACATATATTACAAGTCAAGAACAAGAAAATTTAGAATGTGGTACCGGAGATCATGAAGGAATAGTGGAAATAGGTAGAGATGTTGAGAATGTAGAAGTATCTATTTTTTTAAGAGAACAGAATGATGGAAGCTATAAAGTATCTTTTAGATCAAATGAATATGTCAATGTATCAGATATATGCTTAATGTTTGGTGGAGGAGGACATCAAAATGCTGCAGGATGTACTGTAAATTTACCATTGGAACAAGCAAAAGAAAAATTAATTGCACAAACGAAATTATATTTAAAATAAGTTTGAAAACAAAGGTCAGAAAATGAAAATATTTTATTTTTCATTTTCTGACTTTAAAAAAGGAGAAAATATGGATGGAGTAATTATAGTAAATAAACCAAAAGGATTTACTTCAAATGATATTGTACAGAAAATAAGAAAAATTGCAAACAATAGACAAGTAGGCCATTGTGGAACATTAGATCCACTTGCAACTGGTGTATTACCAATATTAATTGGCAAAGGGACAAAACTCTCTAAATATTTGGTAGAGCACAAAAAGACTTATATAGCAACAATACATCTGGGGGAAAAACGTGAAACAGGAGATAGCGAAGGTAAAATAATTGAAACAAAAGTTGTACAAGCATTAACTACTGAAGAAATAGAAAAAGTTATATGTGGATTTATTGGCAAACAATTACAAACCCCACCAATATATTCTGCAATCAAAAAAAATGGAAAAAAACTGTATGAATATGCAAGAGAAGGGATTGCAGTAGAAATTGAACCAAGAGAAATAGAGATTTATAGTATTAAATTAAAACAATGGAGTGAATTAAAAAAAGAGATAACATATGAGGTAACATGCTCAAAAGGTACATATATTAGAAGCTTGTGTGAAGATATTGCAACAAAATTAAATACAGTTGGCTATATGAAGGAACTTGTTCGAAGTAAGGTAAATGATTTTACAATAGAACAAGCTATTTCAATAGACGAATTAGAAAAAAGAGCATTAAAACTTTCGGATGTAATTATTTCAATAGAAGATATATTTAAAAAAGCAGAAAACATACATTTAGACGAAAGAAATTATTTATATTTTTTAAATGGAGTTTTATTATCAGAAAATCATAAAGATGGAATATATAAAATTTATTTTGAGAAAAAATTTATAGGACTAGGTGTAATAAAAAATAATTTATTGAAAAGAAATATTGTAATATAAAATAAATAACATTTTTTTGCAAAAAGTAATTTATCAATATTCAAAATACATTTACAAAGGAAAAGATGCGGAAAATCAAAGGAAAATAATTTTCCATAAATACTTGCTTTTTTCCAAAAAATATAGTAAAATATATATGCTTGAAAAGCGGTACCTATACTTAGTCTTAGGATAATACTCTTACTTAGACTCAGTTTATGGCAAATATTTTGAGGAGGCGAAAACAATGACACCAACAAGAAAACAAGAAATTATTAATACTTATAAAAGAGATGAAAATGATACAGGTTCACCAGAAGTTCAAATTGCTCTTTTAACAGAAAGAATTAATGAATTAACAGAACACCTAAAAGTACATGTAAAAGACAATCATTCTAGAAGAGGTCTTTTAAAAATGGTAGGAAAAAGAAGAAATCTACTTAACTACTTATCAAAGAAGGACTTAGCTAGATATAAGGAAATAGTTGAAAAATTAAATTTAAGAAAATAATTACCAAATGCGGAATATGGCTTAATTTCAGCTATCTTCCGCTTTTATTCTGTTTTTATACGCATAAAATGTAATAAAATAGAAAAAAATAATTTATAAAGATAAATTTTGATTGATAGGTAGCTTGTATGAAGAATAATATAAAATATATTTTTCATAGAGGTTACATTTCAAACAAAATTTGTCTATACAAATAGAAATTTTGGGAGGTAAATATATGTTCAAAACTTACAGTATGGAATTAGCAGGAAGGGAACTTAGTATAGAAAGTGGAAAAATGGGTGGACTAGCAAATGGTAGCGTATTGGTACGCTACGGTGATACAGCTGTTCTTACAAACGTGACAGCATCTAAGGAACCAAAAGAGGGAATTGATTTTTTTCCGCTATCTGTTGATTATGAAGAAAGGTTATATGCAGTTGGAAAAATACCTGGAAGCTTTCAAAAAAAAGAAGGTAAGCCAACTGAAAAAGCAATTTTAACATCAAGAGCAATAGATAGACCAATGCGTCCATTATTTCCGAAGGACTTTAGAAATGATGTCGTAATTAGTTGTTTAGTACTGTCTGTTGACCAAGATAATTCACCAGAAGTATGTGCTATGATTGGAGCTGCTGCTGCAACAACAATTTCTGATATTCCATTTAATGGTCCAACTGCTTCTGTAAATATCGGTTATGTAGATGGCGAAATTATAATTAACCCAAATGTTGAACAAAGGGCAAATTCAAAACTAAACTTAACAGTAGCAGGAACAAAAGAAAAAATTACTATGATTGAGGCTGGAGCAAACGAAATTCCAGATGAAACTATGTTAGAAGCAATTAAAGTTGGACATATAGAAATAAAAAGAATATGTGATTTTATTGAAAAAATTTCATCTGAAATAGGAAAAACAAAATTTGAATATAAGCATTTTGTAGTAGATGAAGAAGTTTATATGCAAATAGAAGCTAACTATACAGAAAAAATGTACAATGCCATAAAAGCAATTGACAAAGAAGTAAGAGATTCAAATATTGAAGAATTAACAAATCAAATAGAAACAGATTATGAAGAAAAATATGGAACAGATATTTTTGAAGAAAAAAAACAAGACATTGCAGATAGTATTTACAAACTTGAAAAAAAATGTGTAAGAGAAATGATATTAAAAGAACACAAACGCGTAGATGGAAGGAAAATTGATGAAATAAGGCCATTATCATGTGAAGTTGGACTACTTCGAAGGGTTCATGGAAGCGCATTATTTACAAGAGGGCAAACACAAGTATTATCTGTTGCAACATTAGGAATGAAAAGCGAAGAGCAAATATTAGACGGATTAGATGAGGAAGAAAGCAAGCGTTATATGCATCATTACAATTTCCCAGCTTATAGTGTTGGAGAAGCGAGAGCTTCGCGAGGACCTGGAAGAAGAGAGATAGGACATGGTGCACTAGCAGAAAAAGCGTTGGTTCCAGTATTACCAAGTGAAGAAGAATTCCCATATTCTATTCGTGTAGTATCAGAAGTATTGTCATCAAATGGTTCTACGTCACAAGCTAGTATCTGTGGTAGTACTCTTGCTTTAATGGATGCTGGTGTACCAATAAAAAAACCAGTAGCAGGAATATCAACAGGACTTGTTACAGATAGTGAAAACCCAGATAATTATGTAATGCTTACTGATATTCAAGGTTTAGAAGATTTCTTCGGAGATATGGACTTTAAAGTAGGGGGAACAAAAGATGGAATTACTGCTATACAAGTAGATATAAAAATCGATGGACTAACATATGATATTATAAAAGAAGCATTTGAAAGAACACGAAAAGCAAGAAATTATATTTTAGATGAAATAATGCTAAAAGTAATACCAGAGCCAAGGGGAAATATGTCTCCATATGCACCTAAGATTATTAATATAACAATTAATCCAGATAAAATAAGGGACGTTATTGGAACAGGCGGAAAAGTTATTAATAAAATCATTGCTGAAACTGGCGTAAAAATGGATATTGAAGACGATGGTAGAGTATTTATATATTCAGCTGATTCTGAAGGGGCGCAGAAAGCACTAAAAATGGTAGAAGACATAACAAGAGAAATTGAAAAAGACGGAATATATGAGGGAACTGTTACTAGAATAATGCCATTTGGAGCATTCATTGATCTTGGAGGCGGAAAAGAGGGGCTACTTCATATTTCTAAAATATCAAAAGAGCGAATTGCAAAAGTTGAAGATGTTCTGCATATAGGAGATACCGTAACTGTAAAGGTATATGAAATTGATGAACAAGGTAGAATAAATTTAACAAAAAAGAACATTGAACAAGACGAAAGAAAAAACATTTAATACAAATATTAAAAAATCATTAATTTTTTCCAAAGCAGTTGAATTTTAAAAGGACGAATAGTATAATAATATAGGTTAGATTTTAAATTAGAAAAGAGGAAAAAAAGTGAAGTATTTATATGTTCTACAACAAGCATTAGTATGGATTATAACAATATTTTGGGTTTATCAGATTATGGTAAGTCTTTGTTCTCTTGTTAAATTAAAAGATAAACCGCTAATAAATAAAAAAAATCATAAATTTATGGCAATTATTCCAGCTCATAATGAAGAATCAGTTATTTTCAACTTAATTGAAAGTCTAAAAGCTCAAGATTATCCAAAAGACTTGTTAGACATATATGTAATTGCCGATAACTGTACAGACAATACTGCAGAAATTGCAAAACAAGCAGGAGCCATAGTTTATGAGCGCTTTGATCCTGATAAAAAAACCAAGGGTTATGCAATGCAATGGTTTCTCAGACAAAAAATAAAAGAAAATGCACCTTATGATGCTTTTTGCGTGTTCGATGCAGACAATATTGTGGATAAAGAATTTATAAGAAATATGAACAAAAAACTCTGTCAAGGAGAAGAAGTGGTTCAAGGCTATAGAGATATAAAGAATCCAACAGACAACTGGATTACAGCTGGTTATGCAATATTTTATTGGACTATGAATCGTTTTTACCATTTAGCAAGGTATAATTTAGGATTATCTCCACTAATTAATGGTACAGGTTTTATGGTTAAGTTTGATGTTATTAAACCAGAAGGATGGAATACAAAAACATTAACTGAAGATATTGAATTTTCATTAAAAAATATAATCAAAGGACGTAAATTGGGATGGGCTGTAGATGCAAAAGTATATGATGAACAGCCACTAGGTTTTATACAATCATGGAAACAAAGATCAAGATGGACAGTAGGGCATATACAGTGTATTCAGTATTACACTAAAGATTTAGCTATAGCAATAAAGAAAAACAAGACATTGATGAATTTTGATGGATTCTTGTATATAATAGGAAGCATACCAATGTTTATACTAACTTTATTTTTATTGGCAGTAAACTTTATCTTATATTTAGGAGAAGGATTTACGTGGGCACAATTGCTTGATAGTTATATTCGTTATTTAGTACCAACATTTATCTTCCCAATTGCAACAGCAGTTGTAATTATGGCACTAGATAAAAGACCAATAAAGCCAATGATTAAAGGTTTAATGTGTTATCCATTGTTTCTAGGTTCATGGCTATTAATTAATTTTAAATGTTTATTCAAAAGAAATACTACTTGGGAAAAGATAAGCCATGTTAGAGCAGTAAAAATTAATGAAGTAAGTGGTGAAATAAAAAAAGAACTAGTGTGAAGAAGTACTTCTTAAATTTAAAGTAAGAAAGCAGATTAACATCTGCTTTTTTAAGTTATTTGTATAAGTCATAAGGATTTCCGACTTGATCTCAAAAATAGTAGCATTTTACATCATTTTGTGATAAAATAAGACACGAAAATTAAATTAACAAAAGGAGAGAGAAGAATTGAAACACAAGGAAATGAAAAAAAGTACTATTATTATAGCTCTTATTGTTATTATATTAATTCATGTGGGAGCTAGAATTTATGTAGGTTTTAAAAAAGAGTATTTCCATATTGATGAAGCTTATTCCTATTCTTTAATGAATTATAACAAAATCCAAATAACCGAAAATGAAGATTTTTATGGTAACTGGCATAAAAAGGATTATTATATTGATTACTTAGCAATTAATGAAAATGAAAAATGGAATTGGATGCCAGTATATGAAAACCAAAAAAACGATGTGCATCCACCACTATATTATTTACTACTACGAATAGCAGCAAGCTTTACAATCAATGAATTTACTAAATGGACCGGAATAATTTTAAACATTATTATTTGTTGTTTTTCAGCGATATTAATTTATTTTATTTCAAAAGAATTATTTAAGAATACCAAAATGGCACTACTAACCTGTTTAATTACAGGATTAACACTAGGGGCATTAGATACAACTGCATATATAAGAATGTATGAACTCTGTAATTTTTTTGTATTGCTAATTACTTATCTCCATATGAAACTATATAATCAACAAGAAATTAAAACAAAAGACATTATTTTTATTGGTATTAGTGTATTATTAGGATCACTTACACACTATTATATTATTGTTTACACAGTATTTTTATTTATAATGTTTGCAATAAAATATATATCTAAGAAGCAATATAAAAACCTAATTAAATACGTAACAATTTTTATTGTTGCAGCTTTATTATCCATTCTAATTTTTCCACATTCTATAAATCATATATTTGGTGGTTATAGAGGACAAGAAGCAAAAGGTAATTTGCTAAATTTAGAAGCTATTTTTTCAAATCTTGGTATATATTTATACATTATAAGCAAAAACTTATTCGGAAAATTAGCTATTGTCGCTATTATTATCTACATTATCTTATACTTAAGAAAAAGAAAAGAAATTATAAACTCAGAAGATAGAACAATAAATTTACTATTAATACCAACAGTATTATATTTTATCTTAATAGCTCAAATATCATCATATAAAGAGTTAAGATACATTATGCCAATTATCTCAGTATCAATGATATGTGTAATATATAAGACTTATAAATTATTAACACACTATTTTAGTGCAAAACAAGCACAAATCATAATATCTATTTTACTTATTATAGTAGTTATCAGTCCAGCTGTTACATACTCACATTTAGATTTTACATATACGAAAATGAACAACTTAGCAAAAAAAATGGAAGAAAAATCAGGCATACCAGCTTTGTATATCTTCAATGAAAATAATATACGTTTTTTAGATGATATTTATATCTTTACAAAGTTGGATGAATCTTACATTATGAAATATAGTCAAACTTCAATAGAAAATATAAAAGAAGTACTAAAAAATAAAGATACCGCAAACGGAATTATTTTCATATATAATGAAGGAGTGGAAGCTGGAGATATAATAAGACAAATAAAAGAAACATACAGTTATAAAATGGAAGATGATATACAACGCCTAAATGCTGGTATGATAAAATATCTTCATTAAAAAATGATAGGAGGTGCAAACATGATATTTGAACCACAACCGTTACACAAAATAAAAACATATGCTTTTGTTGGCCCATCTGGAACCGGAAAAAGTTATCGTGCTCAGATGGTAGCAAATGAAAAAAACATCAGTTATATAATTGATGATGGATTGCTAATTAGAGAAAATGAGGTTATAGCAGGAACATCTGCCAAAAAAGCTCCAACGAAAATAGAAACAGTGAAACAAGCGTTATTTATGCAACCAGAACAGCAGGCAGAAATTAAAAAGGCACTTAGAAAATATAAAGCAGAATCAATTTTAATTCTTGGAACTTCAGATGATATGGTAAATAAAATTGCAAAAAATTTAGACCTTCAAGAAATTTCAGAAAGAATTTACATAAATGATGTAGCAACAGAAGAAGAAATGAAAGAAGCAAAGAGAATTAGACAAACAGAGGGAAAACATGTAATACCAGTACCAACTTTTGAAATAAAGAAAGATTTTTCTGGCTATTTACTAGACCCACTGCAAATCTTTAAATCAAAGGGAAAAGGAGCAAAACCGTATATTTCAGAAAAATCAATTATAAGACCGACATTTAGTTATATGGGAAACTTTACAATATCAGACAATGTATTTAGGCAAATTATAGAATGCGTAGCAGAGAGATTAGAAGCAGTATATCGAGTAAATAAAGTTAGGATTGATACTATGCAAGGCAATACAAATATATATATAGAAGTAATACTAGAATATGGATATAATATTTTTGAAATATTAAAGGAATTTAAAGAAAAGTGTAAAAAAGAAATTGAAAATTTAACTGCAATGAATGTTGGAACAATTGATATTGTTGCAAAAGGGATTCACATGCCTGAGCAATAAATTATAGAAAATTAGGAGGAAAAAATGTCATTTATAGTAGCAATTGATGGACCAGCAGGAAGCGGGAAAGGAACAATCACAAAAAAAGTTGGTGAAAGACTTAATTTAATTAATATAGATACAGGAGCTATGTATAGGTGTGTAGCATTAGAATGCCTGAACGAGAATATTAAACTAGAAGAAAAACATAAAATCATAGAAGTATCTAATAGAATAAAGATAGAGCTTAAAGAAGATGGGAAAGTTTTTTTAAATTACAAAGATGTAACTACTCAAATTCGTAGTAAGGAAGTTTCACAAATTGTATCTCAAATTTCATCTATTGTAGAAGTAAGACTAAACATGGTAAATTTACAAAGGAAAATGGCCGAAGGGAAAAAAATAATTATGGAAGGCAGAGACATTACTACTTATGTATTTCCAAATGCTGATATTAAAATCTATTTGGATGCATCTTTAGAGGAAAGAGCAAGACGTAGATATAAAGAAATGAAAGAAAAAGGGCAGGAAATTACTTATCAAGATGTGATTAATAATATTAAAATTAGAGATAAAAATGACAAAAACAAAGAAATTGGTTCTTTGCAAATAGCGCCAGATGCTATTGTAATTGACACTACATACTTAACTATAGAAGAAGTGGCGGAAAGAATAATAAACATTATTGAAGAAAAACTCAAATAAGAAAGGAAAAAATATAATGCTTAGAAAATTTTTAAAGGCTATTTTTCATTTTATGGTAATCATTGTATATCGACCTAAAGTAAATGGAAGAGAAAACATTCCAGAAGAAGGAGGGTGTTTGATTTGCCCAAACCATGTACACGCTTTAGATTCAGCGGTGATTTTAACAACTATGAAACGAAAAATTAACTTTATGGCAAAAGAAGAATTATTTAAAAATGGATTTATTCGCTTTTTGGCCAATGTTTTCGGAATTTTTCCTGTAAAGCGTGGAGGCAGAGATTTAGAGGCAATTAAAACTTCATTAAAATTGTTAAAAAATGGAGAAATGTTGTGTATGTTCCCAGAAGGAACTAGAAGAGGACTTGAAAAAGGAGTAAAACCGAAAAGTGGTGCAATATTAATTGCTATAAAGGCAGGAGTACCTATTATTCCATGTGGTGTTCAAGGAAGTTTTAGGCCATTTACAAAAGTAAAATTAAACTATGGAAAGCCAATTTATTTGGCAAAAGATATTGATATTCAAGACAAAAAAGTAGTAGAAGAACTCATGAAACATGTGATGGATGAAGTAATATGTCTAAGAGATGAAATTTAGATTGGACAAATTTATAGTGATATGATATAATACATAAGTTAGATTATTTTAAGAAACAGGGGTAATTAATATGAACAACAAAAAAATAAGAAATATAGCAATTATAGCACATGTTGACCATGGGAAGACCACATTGGTAGATGCTATGTTAAAACAAAGTCACGTATTTCGAGACAATGAACAGGTTGCAGAAAGAGTAATGGATTCAAACGATTTGGAAAAGGAAAGAGGAATTACAATTCTTGCTAAAAATACATCTGTTATGTATAATGATGTAAAAATAAATATTGTAGATACTCCGGGACATGCTGATTTTGGCGGAGAAGTAGAGAGAGTACTTAAAATGGTAGACGGAGTTCTTCTATTAGTAGATGCTTTTGAAGGAGCTATGCCACAAACCAGAGAAGTATTAAAAAAATCATTGGCATTAAATTTAAAACCAATTGTTGTTGTAAATAAGATTGATAGACCAGGAGCGAATCCATTAAAGGTAGTTGATGAAGTATTAGAATTATTCATTGAACTAAATGCAAATGATGAACAACTAGACTTCCCAGTAGTTTATGCTTCTGCAAAAAATGGAATTGCTAAGTTAGATTTAAATGAGGAATCAAACAATTTGCATTGCCTTTTTGAGACAATCATCGAAAAAATAAATCCACCTGCATGTGAAGAAGAAGGAAGTATGCAAATGTTAGTTTCTAACATAGATTATGATGACTATTTAGGTAGAATCGCAGTAGGAAGAATAGAGCGAGGTTATATCAAAAACGGAATGAATGTAGCGATTTGCAAAAAAGATAAAACAGAAAATGGTAAAATTGCAAAATTATTTACATATGTAGGGCTCAAAAAAGTAGAAATAGAAGAAGTAAAAGCTGGTGATATAGTTGCTCTTTCAGGAATAAGCGACATTAACATAGGAGATACAATTTGTGATATAGATAATCCCGAAAAGATTCCATTTGTAGATATTGATGAGCCAACAGTATCAATGACATTTAGTGTTAATGATGGACCATTTGCTGGAAGAGAAGGAACATTTGTAACTTCTAGACATATTCGCGACAGACTTTTTAAAGAATTAGATAGAAATGTAAGTCTTCGCGTAAAAGAAACAGATAGAGCAGAAAGCTTTGAAGTTTCTGGACGTGGAGAATTACATCTTTCAGTACTAATTGAAACAATGAGAAGAGAAGGGTTTGAATTACTAGTATCAAGACCAAAGGTTATATTTAAAGAAATTGATGGCATACAGTGTGAGCCAATAGAACGTCTTGTTGTGAATGTTCCTGATGATTGTATAGGGAGTGTTATTGAAAAATTAGGAAGAAGAAAAGGAGAAATGGTAAACATGGAATCCGCAGAAGCTGGACATACAAAAATTGAATTTAAAATACCAGCTAGGGGATTAATTGGTTATCGCTCTGAATTTTTGACAGATACCAAAGGAAATGGTACAATGAACAGTATTTTTGATTGCTATGAAGAATACAAAGGGGAAATATCCTCCAGAACAAGAGGTGTAATTGTAGCATTTGAAAAAGGAACTGCAGTAACTTATGGATTGTATAATGCACAAGAAAGAGGAGATTTGTTTATAGGTGCTGGGACAGAAGTATATGAAGGTATGATAGTAGGATTAAATTCTAGAGGTGAAGATATATCAATAAATGTATGTAAAGAAAAACATTTGACGAATACAAGAGCATCTGGTTCAGATGATGCCCTAAGGCTGGTACCACCTATTCAATTTAGCCTAGAAAAAGCAATTGAATTTATCGCAGATGATGAGTTAGTAGAAATAACACCTAAAAATATACGATTAAGAAAAAAAATATTAGATAGCAAAATGAGAGAAAGAATGGCAAGAAAATAGTAAAATATCAAACGGAAGTGAAGAAATATGCTAGAGGAAATAAAAGAAGAAGCACTAAATAACAACATCCCTATTATTATGGATGACACACTAGAAGAAATTATGAAAAGACTTCAAGAAATTAAACCGTCGAAAATATTAGAAATAGGCACAGCAGTTGGCTATTCTTCAATATGCTTTTCAAAATGGATTAGAAATGACGGCTATATAGATACAATCGAGTTAGACGAAGAAAGAGCAAAAAAGGCAATAGAGAACATAAAGAGAATGAACTTACAAGATAAAATTCATGTTATAGTAGGCAATGCAATTGATATATTACCAACATTAAACTGTGCATATGATGTGATCTTCATTGATGCAGCAAAAAGTAAATATCCAATATTCTTAAACGAGGCAATTCGATTGGCAAAAATAGGTGGATTTATTTTCGCAGATAATATTTTATACAAAGGTTATGTTTTAGGAAATTATAGTAAACATAAACAGAGGACTGCAGTGAAAAATTTGAGAGAATATATAAAATTGGTTACTGAAAATAAGAATTTAAGTACTCAAATCTTAGATATAGGTGATCGGACTTGCAATTAGCAAAAAAGAGCAAAAGTAAATTTTTTTACTTTTGCTCTTCTGCTTGCGCTGTTTCTCTTAAAACTTGATAAACAGTATAAGGTATATTGTAAAAATATTGAAAATTCTCTTCTAAACTTAGTTTATGAAAAACCGGTTTACCATTTTCACTACGGATAATTTTATAATGAGGTACCTTAAGTAGAGGGCGTTTATCTAACTTTCTTGGTTTGTATTTTTCAGAATGATTAGCATTACCATATTTAGCTACATCTTCCATTTCTGATGTTCGTATTTGAACCTCAAATTTTCTTCCATAAGAAGTAACACAAGAAAGATGAAGAGATTGATAACCATTTTTTTTAGGAGTAGAAATATAATCTTTTTTTCTAAAAGACGGTATTTCAATTTGTTCGTGTGTATATAAATTTTCCAAAAAGCTTTGGAACTTAAAACAATATGCAATTTTGTTTTTTTCAGAATCATCACCGGTCAACAGAACGAATTATATGCCTAACACCATGAATATCATAAACATTTTCTAATCCCTTTGATTGTGCTTTTTTAAAGGTAGAATCAAATGACTTTGTTCTACAAATTGTATAAAAATCTACTTCTGGAAAAGCTAACATAAGAGCTTCATGTTCATGCATGGCTTGCTTGTTAAAATTATTTTCCCATTCAAAAGCATATTTTTCATAAGCCTCATATATATCTGATATATTAAATTGTAAACTTTCTAAAAAGTAGTTTCTTTGTGTACTCAAAAATATCCCCTCGCAAAATTAATATCTCTATTAAGTATAACAAGAAAATGAAAAAAAGTAAACTAAAAATATGGATTTTTCAATACTTTTATGGTATATTAAATGATATAATATTACAAAAGAAGACAAAAAGAAAAAGGAGAAGAAAATATGAAAAAACCAGAACTATTGGCACCGGCAGGAACTTATGAAAAAGCAAAAATTGCTTTCCAATACGGAGCTGATGCTGTATATGCCGGTACGTCATCTTTATCTCTTCGCGCACGAACAGAGATGGAAGATGATAATCTTACAGAAACAGTTGAATACGCACATAGTATTGGAAAAAAAGTTTATGCTGCAATTAATATTTTTGCATGGGATGAAAAATATGAAGAAATTCGTAAACAGGCACGTATTTTAAATAAACTTAAAGTAGATGGAATCATTGTTGCAGATGGAGGAGTACTAGAGGTTTTAAAAGAAGAAGCACCAGATGTGCCAAAACATATTAGTACACAGGCAAATACTGTAAGTAGCTATGCTTGTAAATTCTGGCATAATAATGGGGCAAAGCGAATTATCCTGGCAAGGGAATTAGGCAAAAATCAAATAAAGCAAATTATTCAAAACAAGCCACAAGATTTAGAAATAGAAATGTTTATACATGGAGCAATTTGTTTTAGCTATTCTGGAAGATGTTTTTTAAGTGATTTTTTGGCAGGTAGAAGTGCAAATTTAGGTGATTGTGCACAAAGTTGTAGATGGCAATACCAAGTATATATTGAAGAACGTAATAATCTAGGACAGTTAATGCCAGTAGAACAGGATAATAATGGAACACATATACTTTCATCAAAGGATTTATGCTTAATAAATGAACTGCCAGAAATTATGGAATTAGGTGTGGACAGCCTAAAGATAGAGGGTCGTCTAAAAACAGAATATTATCTAGCTACAGTAATAAATGCTTATAGAAATGCGATTGATGATTATATAAAAAATCCGAAAGAATACAAGGCAGAAAAATATAGAAAAGAACTTGAAAAGGTAAAAACAAGAAGTTTAACTACTTTTTATTTTAAAGATAGAAATAATACAGACATTCAAGAATATGAAGGAAAACAATATAACACAAAATACGAATTTGGTGGCATTGTTTTGGAAACTGGCAGTGATAAAACATTAATAGAAATTCGAAATCGCATTCAGATAGGAGATACAATAGAAATTATTATTCCAGGGGAAATAGAACCTGTTATATTTACAATTGAACAGTTATGGGATAGCCAAACAGGAGAAGAAATTTCATATGTAAATCCAGGTAAATTTGGGCAGAGTGTTTATATGAAATTACCAATAAAAGTAGAAAAAAATTTCATTATTAGAAGGAAAAAAAGTTGAACAAAAGAAACAAGCAAATCCAGAAAAGTATAAACACCCAGGACAGTCCAGCGAAAACGGAGATATTGGAATAGGAACAAATGGAAAACCTGTTGATTTAGATTTGTAGGTATATTTTCTCATTGTACAGGTTTAAATGGAAAAGCTATCCCGCTTTGGAACTTAGTAGAAAATGGAGAAGCAACTGATTATACTGGAACCCCTGATGGTTATGATTGTTATCGTAATTGTACAAGATTAAGCAATTATGATGATATTCCAAGTTATTGGAAATAAGTACTTAATTTAATATAAAATATCAAAACAAGACCAAAGATTGTTGTAATACATTGAAGTATATTTGCATAATATAACAAGCTTAGGTCTTGTTAAAAGTTATAGGAAATGCAATTTTCTATAACTTTTAACATGTTATCACATCTTATGTAAAAGTTACAAAAAATCTATATATATAAAAATAAAAGGGGTTAATTAAAAAGTTTAAAAAATTCCTCTAATTTTATTGACGAATATTTTTTAATCATATATATTATAAACAGATTTAATTTGACAACATATGCAAAATTAAAGGAGGAATTTTGATGAAATATGAGAAAAAATATGTCAAAATATTAAGTATCATTTTGTTAGTACTAATTTCATATATATATATATTACCTTGTATTTCTTATGGAGCAACGGTTACACAGGAAGTAAAAACAGGAATTGAAAACTTTCCTAAGACGTATCAAGATAAACTTATAAAGCTGAAGGAATTACATCCAAATTGGAATTTCGAAGCCTACTATACAGGAATTGAATGGAATGAGTTAATACAAAATGAAACAGGAGAGGTATTACACAAAAGAAGCGTAGTACCATCATATTACTCAAATTTATGGAAATGCGACACATGTGGAAATGATAAGGGATGGACTTGTGCATCAAAGGAAATAGTAGAGTATTTTATCGACCCAAGGAATTTCTTAAACGAAGTAAATATCTTTCAATTTGAAGAATTATCATTTAATAAAAATATACATACATTACAGGGAGTGCAAATATCTGTAAAAAACACATTTCTAGATAATAATGTTACATATTATGATGATGAACAAAATAAAAATATAACAAGGACATATGCTGATATTATTATTGAGGTTGCTGAAAAAACAAATATTAGTCCATTTCATATTAAATCAAAAATAATACAAGAAGTGGGAAGCAATGGAAGCGCATCTGTTTCTGGGACATACCCAGGTTATGAGAATTACTATAATTTTTTCAACTATGGAGCACATGATACAGGAGATCCAATTGCTAATGGTTTAAGTTTTGCTAAAGAAAAAGGATGGAACACACCATATAAAGCAATATTAGGAGGTGCAGAATTAATAGGGAACTCTTATGTCAATCAGGGGCAAAATACTTCATATTTTTTTAAATTTGATGTGGTAGGTGATAGGATTCTAAAAGCAGGTGAGTCTGATACAGTAAGCAAAACATTGTTTTTTAGCCACCAATATATGACAAATATTATGGATCCATATAGCCAAAGCTCTTCTGTATATAATACTTATGCACAAAATGGAAACTTGGATGCGACCTTAAATTTTATTATACCCGTATATAATAATATGGAAACGGAATATCATAAAAAGCCAACAAAGTATACAGAAGCAGATGGAGAGTTATACTATACAAATGTTATTAAAACAGCGGGAACTCGTGATAATCCAACTTATGGTAGTAAAATAGTATATAATTTAGAAAAAGATGAAGTAGTTGTTATGCTAAATAGAAAATGTATTTTATCAGATGGTGTTTATTGGGATATTGTTATGTTAGAAAATGGCTGGAATGTATATGTAGAAAGTAGCTATATGGAATCTTGTAAAATAACAAGTTCTACAGAGCAGGAACAGGAAATAGAGATAGATGAAAATAATAATTTAATAACCACACCAACTGTAGAAATAAATAATATAATTGAAGAATTAAAAATAGACAATTATCAATTATTAGATTCCACAGGCATGATAGTAACAAAGGAAAATGAAAAAGTGGCAACAGGTTATAAACTAAATTTATTGAAAGATGATAATAAAACTATTGAAAAAACATATATATTAATAAAAATTGGTGATGTAAACGGTGATGGAAAAGTAAGTGCTTCAGATTATGTTTTTATCAAAAATTATATTATGGAATCGCAAAGCTTAACGGGTATCTGGGAAAAAGCTGCTAATGTAAATTATGATGATAAGATTTCAGCAGGAGATTATGTAAGAATTAAGAACTATATTATGGAAGGACAGGCAATTAATTTAAATTAATAAGGGAGAGAAAGAAATGAAATTATTTAGAAGAATATTAATGATAATTATTTTTATGATTATGTATGGTACTTTAACAGTGTATGCATCTAGTGTAGCAATAAGCAGTAGCAATAATACTTTAGAGATAGGACAAACAGCGACTATTACCATCACAGGTGCAGATGCAATAGGTAGAGTGAAAGTGGCAAGTTCAAATACTGAAGTTATTACACTAGATCAAGAAAAAGTCTGGGTAGAAAATGGAGCTGTAACATTAATTGCAACCGCAAAAGGCTCAGGCAGTGCTACTATTACAGCAACACCACAAGATGTGGCAGATTCACAAGGCTTAGAGTTAAGTTTACCAGCTAAATCGATTAATATTACAGTAAATGCAGCTGCAATTGAACCTGAGCCTGAACCTGAACCTGAACCTGATACACCATCAACACCAAATACTCCAGTTACACCTACAAAGTCAAATAATGCAAATCTAAGTAATTTGGGAATAAGACCAAATGATTTTTCAGGATTCAGAGCGGCAAACACATCATATACTGTAAATGTCCCAAATGATGTAACAACAATTGAAGTATATGCTGAAAAAGGGCATGATAAACAAACTATATCTGGAACAGGTACAAAATCATTAGATGAAGGAAGTAATCGTTTTACTGTTACTGTAACTGCAGAAGACAGCACTAAAAAAACATATACAATTACTGTAATACGCTTAGCGAAGGAGGAAATAAATAATCCAGACGTTGAACAAGCACCAGAGGTTAAGGTTGCGTTAAGTAGCCTATCAATTGAAGGGGTAACAATTAATGAAGCCTTTAATCCAGATACAACAGAATATACAGCGTTGGCAGAAGCAAGTGTAGAAAAAATAAATGTAAATGCAGTAGCAAATATGACAGATGCAATAATTGATATTGCAGGTACAGAAGAGCTAACAGAAGGTGAAAATTTAATTACAATACGAGTAAAATCTGCAGATGGTAATGATGAAAAAGTATATACTATAAGAGTGACGAAAAAGAATGCAGAAGAGCAAATAGACGAGAACAATACTTTAACAGCTGTTGTAGGAAGTCTTGACAACAATAATAATACACCTGGAAATATACCAATGGAGAAACTAATATTTTGTATAGGAATAGGTGTAATTGCAATTTTGGGAATCGTTTTTGCGATAATTAGATACAAAAAAGACCAAAGCAATGAAATTCCATATGATGCTATTGACTTTGTTGGGGACATTAATACGGGAGAAGCTGTAAAAAAAGCAGCAACAACAGCTTCCAAGTTAGTTAATACAAATATAGAAACTGCTCAGGACGAACCAATTCGAAAAAAAGGCAGACACTTTTAAAAATACAAGTTATTTGTAAGCAGAAAAACAAAAAAATATATTGAAAAAAAATAAGAAACACGCTATACTATACTAGTATCATTTTTGTATTAGTGTAGTTGCTTCCATAGCTCAGTTGGTAGAGCAACTGATTCGTAATCAGTAGGTCGGCGGTTCAATTCCGCCTGGAAGCTCCAATAGAAGATAATAAAAACGAAGAGTTAATTATATTATTTACGAAATATAAAAGTGTAAATGGTATTCAAAAAATAGGTTCATATTGAACCTGTTTTTTTGATTTCTTTGTTAAAAATAATGGAAAAATAATATAATCTATGTTAAAATAATACAGAAATTAATAATTTAAAAATCTAACTTTTTTTAAAACGGGAGGAAGCTATGGGGTTCTTTGATAAGCTAAAACAAGGTCTTGAAAAAACAAAAGAAAATATAAATGAAAAAATGAAAAATGTATTTTCTTCTTTTAGAAAAGTAGATGAAGAGCTTTTGGAAAAACTAGAAGAAGCATTAATTATGTCTGATATTGGAATGGATACATCAATGACAATCATAGAAAAACTAAGAGAGAAAATAAAAAAGGAAAACATACAAGATGGAGAACAAGTAAAGATTGCATTAAAAAATATTATGAAAGAAATTTTAGAAGTTGATACAACTGAATTGCATTTGGAAACTTGCCCATCTATTATACTAGTTGTTGGTGTAAATGGTGTTGGGAAAACTACATCTATTGGTAAAATTGCAAATCAGCTGAGGAAACAGGGGAAAAAAGTTGTCGTAGCTGCTGCAGATACATTTCGTGCTGCAGCGGTAGAGCAATTAGAAATTTGGACCAAAAGAGCTAGTGTAGATATAGTAAAGAAAGAAGAAGGAGCAGATCCAGCATCTGTAATATTTGATGCAATTGCATATACCAAAAAACAAAATGCAGATGTGTTAATTTGTGATACAGCAGGAAGATTACATAATAAACAACATCTTATGGAGGAACTTTCTAAGATTAATAAAGTCATAGATAAGGAATTACCACAAGCTTCTAAGGAAACTTTATTAGTTATAGATGGAACAACTGGACAGAATGCTGTTATGCAGGTAAAAGCATTTAAGGAAACAGTAAATATTACAGGATTAGTCCTTACAAAATTAGACGGAACAGCCAAAGGAGGAGTCGTTATTGGAATAGTGAATGAAAATAAGATACCAGTTAAATTTATAGGAGTTGGAGAACAATTAGATGATATGCAAACATTTTCAGCAGATGAGTTTATACAGGCAATTATATAAAAGAAATGGAGGTCACTATGGTAGAAAAAATAAATAATACAGATCTAAAAGAAAAAAAGAAGAGTTACAAAAAAAGAGTATTGATAGTAATATTATTTCTTATTGCTTTTACCTTATTTAGCTTTATAAATTATAGAAGTGAGTACTTACAAATAAAAGAAATTGGACAAGAATATATAACAGTATTTAAGCAAAATATAAAATATAAATATTTAATTACTGGGATTAATTTTGTTATATGGTTTTTGGCAATTTACATTACAAATAAATTAATAAAAAAGGGACTAAAAAGTTTTTTTATAGCAGAAAAAAAAGAAATACCTAAATTACCAAACAAATCAATTGCTCTTATTATGGGAAGCTTAATTGCATTATTCACATCTGACATTTTAGTAAATAAAACAATTCTATTCTTAAATCGTACTTGGTTTGGCAATACAGACCCTATTTTTGGTCAAGATATTGGTTATTATATGTTTCAAAAACCGTTTATAGAATTGATTATTATGTATAGTATGGGCATGATGATAACATTAGTTGTATATACAGTTATATATTATATTGCAGCTTTTAATATATATTTTGATGGTATTGAAATTAATATGCTAAAGAAGAGTACATTTATAAAACAAATTATCGGATTTGTATTAATTATTGCAATACTTTTAAGTCTATCTACACTTTTTAAAACACAAGATATTTTATTTGAGGAATTCATTCAACTAGACGACACAGAAGAAACGGCGTTAATTGGAGCAGGTTTTACAGACGTAACTGTGAAATTATGGGGTTATTGTATTTTTGCTGTAGTAATTTTTATTTGTGTAGTATTATCAGTTCATTTTTTTAGAAAAGAAAAATATAAAAACGCGGTCATTTCTATTTTAAGTATACCTGCTTATTTAATTGGATTGTTTTTAATAATTACTTTTTTCCAAATTATATTTGCAAGTCCTAATAAACTTGATAAAGAGAAGAAATATATTTCTTATAATATCGAAAACACAAGAAAGGCATATAATATCAATATTGAAGAGATAGAAATGGAAAATAGTGGTACAATCACTGAAGAAAATGTGTCTAATTATCAAAAAACAATTCAAAATATTCCAATTATTAATGAGGAAATGACTTTAAATACATTACAGGCATACCAAGACAGTGTTGGCTTTTATTCATATGAAAATACAAAAATACAAAATTATAATATCAAAGGCAAAGAAAGCTTAGTATATGTATCACCAAGAGAGATAATAATAGATGGAGTTAACCGTACTTATGATAATAAAACGTATAATTATACACATGGCTATGGAGCTATTATTACGTCAGCAACAAGTACAGATGAAAGAGGCGGAATAGAATATGTTCAGGTTGATTTTACAGGTAGAGATGAAAAAATCAAAGTAATAGAACCTCGAATTTATTTTGGAAATAAAACAAATTCAACAATAATAGTAAATAGTAAAAATAAAACCGAATTTGATTATCCAATTACTACTTCACATAATGCAGAAAATACATATAATGGGACTGCAGGATTACAACTTGGATTCTTAGATAAATTAATACTTGGATTAAGTACAAATAATATAAATATTGCTTTTAGTGGAAATGAAACTAAGATTATAACTAATCGAAACATCATAGAACGAGCTAAAAAATTGATGCCATATTTTATTTATGACGATAATCCATATTTAGTAATTACAGATGAAGGAAAACAAGTATGGGTTTTAGATGCTTACACAGTTAGTGATAGTTATCCTTATTCTCAAAAAACAACGATAGAAACAGATGGTGTTAAAACAAAAATTAATTATATAAGAAATTCTATAAAAGTCCTAATAGATGCTTATGATGGTACAGTAGATTTTTATATTACAGATAGAACAGATCCAATTGCTATGGCATATAGAAATATTTATGAAAATTTATTTGTAGAAGATACCAAAAACATACCTGAGGACATAGCAACACATATTACATATCCAGAACTGCTATATGAAATTCAATCACAAATGTATCAAAGATATCATAAAGTACAAACTGAAGTTCTATATAGAAACGACGATTTATGGGAAGTAGCAAGATTTAACACAAATAAGGTAAGTAACAGTTTAGGTACCAAAATGGAGCCATATTATACAATGATGAAAACAATAGATGCAGAAGAGAGACTAGGACTTGTTTTACCATATACAAGTTATGGCAAACAAAATATTATTTCTTATCTTGTAGGAACTTATGATATACAAAATGGTTCTAAGTTAACTTTATATAAATTTACTTCAGGTAGTAATGTACTTGGACCTGCTCAACTAAATCAACAAATAGAACAGGATGAAACAATTTCATCACAAATTAACAGTTTAAGTACATCAGGTAGCAAAATTATAAAAAATATGATTATTGTTCCTATGGAAGATACACTACTTTATGTAGAACCGATTTATCAAGTTTTACTAAATGAAAAATCACAAACACAGACATTACAAAAAGTTATTGTAGCATCAGGAAATAAAGTAGCTATTGGGGAAACGTTGCAAGAAGCTATAAACAATTTACTCTCGAAATCGGCAGTAAATATTGAAGTAGAAAATACAGATAATGAACAGGATTTAATAAATGCTATTATCAAAGCAAATAATAATTTACAAGAATCTAGTGACAATACTGATTGGGAGATGATGGGAAAAGACATTAAGAAATTACAAGATTTAATTTCTCAATTAGAAGATTTAAAAGAAAAACAGACTCAAGAGATGAATAACACAATAAATAACATAGAAAATCAATCAACAGAAATAACCAGCAATATGCTAGAACAATAGTATTATTTCACCAAACGTGGTAACACTAAAAAGGGTGAGAATATGTTTGGGAGAAGGAAAAAAACAGAAGCATTGATTCAAATGTTAGATGAACTAAATAACATGTTGGCAAAATCAAATCTGCGTGAATTTGCTTATATACTTGGAAGTAAAAAGCAAATGTTTTTTCGAAATCTTTTTGCGGGAATAGCAAGGGGAGTAGGAATTGGAATTGGTGTAACTATCATTACAGCTATTCTTATATTTGTACTTCAAAAAATCGTAAAATTGAACATTCCTGTGATAGGTGAGTTTGTCTCAGATATTGTAGAGATTGTAAAGAAAAACAAATATTAAAAACTACTTTAATTATTTCTAAAATATTAAGGAGGAAAAGATGAATTTAGCAAATAAACTAACTATTATTAGAATTATATTAGTACCGATTATGGTTATTATTCCATTTTTAGGAATAAAAGGGGAAGTCTTGCGGACTACCTATTACATACATATTGATTAATATTATTTTTATTATAGCATCTGTAACAGATAAGCTTGATGGTTATGTTGCTAGAAAAAGGAATGAAATTACAACTTTTGGAAAATTTGCAGATCCGCTTGCAGATAAAATTTTAGTATTGGCGGCAATGACATTATTAGTAGAGTTCGACAAACTACCAGCTTGGATTCCTATTATTGTAATTGCCAGAGAATTTGTTGTTTCTGGTTATCGTTTAATTGCAGTAGAAAAAGGAGGCAAAGTAATTGCAGCAAGTATCTGGGGCAAATTAAAAACTGCAACACAGATGATAGCTATTATTTTAGCTTTCTGTGATGTAAATGCATTTGGAGAAGTTTTTAAAGGTAATTTAACAGGTGGAGCATTTGTTTTAAATTTAATAGCAACAGTTATTATGTTTATTTCAGTAATTGCTACTATATTTTCAGGTTGGGATTATTTAAAAAATGGAAGAGAGTTATTAAAATAAAAATCATGTGCGGGAGGAAATACATGAACAAAACAGAAGCTAAAAAAAGAATAGAAGAACTAAGAGAAATAACGGACTATCATGCAAGACGTTATTATGATGAAGATTCGCCAGAAATTAGTGATTTTGAGTATGATTTATTAATGAATGAACTAAAAAATTTGGAAAAGCAATACCCAGAATATATTAGTGATGACTCATTAACACAAAAAGTAGGCGGGACAGTTAAAGAGGGATTTAAAAAAATAGCACATGAAGTACCACTACAAAGCTTACAAGATGTATTTGATTTTGAGGAAATAAGAAACTTTGACTTAAGAATTAGAGAACAGGCAAAGGAATTTAAACTTCCACTCCAATATGTAGTAGAAACAAAAATAGATGGATTATCAACAGCATTAGAATATAAAAATGGTATTTTTACAAAAGGTGCAACTAGAGGAGACGGACAAATAGGAGAAGATGTAACGGAAAATTTAAAAACTATTTCGCATGTGCCAAAAAAAATAAACGAATCAATAGATATTACCGTTCGCGGAGAAGTATTTATTGGAAAAAAAGAATTTGAAAAGCTAAATAATGAAAGAGAGATATTAGAAGAGCCATTGTTTGCAAACAGCAGAAATGCGGCGGCTGGTTCTCTAAGACAGTTAGATAGCAACATTGCAAAAACAAGACCTCTTGATATTTTTATTTTTAATGTGCAAAAATGTGAAAGAAAGGATTTCACTTCTCACTATGAGGCATTAAATTATTTGGAAAAGATGGGGTTTAACGTGGTTCCTATTAGGGTGTTATGCAACACTATAGATGAGGTAATAGACGAAATAAATAAAATAGGTGCAAAACGTGAAGAACTTGATTTTGGTATTGATGGCGCAGTTATTAAAGTGGATAATTTAGAACTTAGGGAGAAATTGGGTACTACTTTTAAAACTCCAAAATGGGCAATTGCATATAAATACCCACCAGAACAAATAGAAACTTCTGTAAAAGATATTATTTGCCAGGTAGGCAGAACAGGTGCAATTACACCTTTGGCTATACTAGAACCAGTAAAATTAGCAGGTTCTACTATTTCAAAAACAACACTACACAATGAAGACTTTATCAAGGACAAAGATATACGAATTGGTGATATTGTTGTTATTCAGAAAGCTGGGGATGTTATACCTGAAGTAGTTGGAGTAAAAAAAGAAAAGAGAAAAGGAACTGAAAAAAAGTTCGAAATGCCAAAGCTGTGTCCAGTTTGTGGAGGCCCTGTTATAAGAGAGTCAGGAGAGGCAGTGGCCAGATGTATTGGAATTGAATGTAAAGCAGTACAACTAAGAAGTATTGCACATTTTGCGTCTAAAGATGGAATGGATATTAACGGACTAGGTATTGCTATCATTGAGGAATTAATTAACAGAGGATTAATTAATAACATTGCAGATATATATAAACTAAATTTACAACAATTAGCTTCTTTAAAGAAAAATGGAAAAAAATTTGCTCAGAATCTATTAGAAGCTATTGAAAATAGTAAAAAAAATGATTTATCAAAACTAATTAATGCATTAGGAATTCGCCATTTAGGAAACAAAACATCTAAACTATTGGCAAAACGTTATAAAACAATTAATGCTATTTCACAAGCAAGCTTTGAGGAATTAAGTATGATAGAAGATATTGGACCTGTTATTGCAGATAGTGTTTTTCGTTTCTTTGCTCAAGAACAAACAAAAGATTTAATAAATAAGCTAAAAGAAGCTGGAATTAATATGGAACACAAAGAGCAAGAGATGGATGAACGATTTTACGGAAAAACATTTGTATTAACAGGGGCTTTAAGTAATTATACTAGAGATGAAGCAATAGAAATTATAGAAAAATTTGGTGGAAAAACATCAAACAGTGTATCTAAAAAGACGAGTTATGTATTGGTAGGAGATGAAGCTGGAAGTAAACTAACTAAAGCGGAACAATTAGGTGTACAAATATTAACAGAACAGGAATTTATCGAAATGATTAAATAAGGGAGATTATATGGAAGATTATACATTAGAAAAGATGAAAAATGATTTAGATAATGGTTTTGGATTATACTTCAATTATAATAATAATTACTATTTAATTTATAAGGTTGCTGATAATTGCTATTCACAAGAATTAGTTACTGTAAAAGAAAAAAGCCCTCATGCTAAATTAAATTTAATATCGAATAAGGCATTAAACGAAATGTTTCCATTTATGAAAGATATTGAATATAAAGTAAGATAGTAAGCAAATAAGAAAAATATTTAAAAATAAAATTGACAAAACATTGATAGATTGATAATATAAGTTTATATGGTGAAATGTTTTTTATAGTAAGAGGAGGAAAGAATATGATTTTTTATCCAGATATTTATGTAGATACTATTAAAGATATATCGTATGATTTACTTGAGAAAAATCATATTCATGCAATAATCTTAGACATGGACAACACGTTAATTGATTTTGAAACAAATGTATTAGATGGTGCAATACAATGGTGTAATTCGTTACAAAAAAAGGGTATAAAATTATTAATAGTATCAAATAGTAACAAAAAAGAAAAATTAGAGAAAGTATCTAAAGAATTGGGAATCAATTTTATATTATTTGCTATGAAACCATTTAAATTTGGATTAAAAAAAGCAATAAAACAACTTGGTGAAAAACCAGAAAATATTGCGCTTATTGGTGATCAAATCTTTACTGATGTACTTGGAGCAAACCGTTGCAATATGTTTTCTATATTAGTAAAACCACTAGACGAAAAAGATATATGGATTACTGTTATTAAAAGACCTATAGAAAATTATATACTAAGGAAATATCTAGAAAAGGGGAAAAAATGATGTATATTAATGATGTTCATATTATAGGGTATGTATTAATAGCTTTTTTGGGTGGAATTGTAGGACAATTTCTAGGATGGGCTAACAAGAGACTTTTAGAAGAAAAAGCTGTTTTTTCTAAGGAATATTTTGAATATAGAAAAGAAAATAAGAAAATTCATTATATTACTATTATTATAATGTCACTTCTATATGTTGGGCTCTTATACTGTATGGGTTTTGAATTTAGGATTCAAGAAGGTATACGCCTTATTAAATATATGGTATTGTTACCAATGCTTCTTTCAGCTTTTATTATAGATTATAAAGCACAAATTATACCTAATAGGTTGAATTTAACAATGTTTGAATGTGGACTTGTATTCACATTTTTATCAGCGATTTTTATTAATATGAATGTAGCACTTAATATGTTATTAGGATGTCTTGTTGGAGGAGGAATATTTCTTGTTATTACTTTTATTGGCGGACTAATCGCTGGAAAAGAAGCTATGGGATTTGGTGATGTAAAGTTAATGGGAGCTATGGGGTTATATTTAGGAGCAATTAATATTATAGTTGTAGCTGTTATTTCCTTTTTATTAGGAGCTATTATTAGTATTGCTTTACTTGTTACAAAGAAGAAGAAAACAGATGAATATATACCATTTGGTCCATTTATTGTACTAGCTGCCTTTATTGTTACATTTGTACCATTTAACTTATTATTTTATATTCTTCTAAAGATTTTTACATTGGGAATGTTTCAAGGGTAAAAAGGAGGAATACCATAATGAATTATAAAATTGAATGGCTAAGAAATAAAATGAAACGGAATGGATTTAGATGGAATGATTATCTCGAATCCTATTAATGTTCGATATCTTACTAATATTAATGCAGAGGGAACTTTGTTAATTACGAGAAAAGAGAATATATACATTACAGATAGTCGATATATGGAAGCTGTAAATAGCGTTCTTACCATTGATGATGGCATTATGGTATATGATGCGAAAAATTTAAGCAAAGATGATTATGAAAATTTTTTTATGTTTTGTAATTCAGTGGGTTTTGAAGAAAATTACGTTACTTATGCAAATTATAAAGAATATGTGCATAAATATAAAATAGAAAACATTATAGAAACGGAAAAAATGATAGAAGCACACCGTGTGATAAAAGATGTGGACGAAATAGAAAAAATAAAAAAAGCATGTCAAATAACTGATTCATGTTTTTCACATTTATTAAGTTTTATAAAAAAAGGAATGACAGAAAAACAAATTGAAGCAGAAATAGAGCAATATTTTAAATTACACGGGGCAGACGGTGTTGCATTTGAACCAATTGTAGCTTCTGGTGTTCATTCATCTATGCCACACGCTATACCGACAGACAAAAAAATAGAATCAGGAGATGTTATAACTATTGATCTTGGGTGTAAGTATCAAGGCTATTGCTCTGACATGACAAGAACAATTTTTATGGATTATATTTCAGAAGATGTAAAAAAAATTTACGATTTAGTTTTAAAAAATCAATTATCTACTCAAAATGAATTAAAAGATGGCGGTAATATTAAAATTATTACTAAATTAGTAGAAAACAATTTTGAATTTAATAGTCATATGTTAATTCATGCATTAGGACATGGTGTTGGATTAACCCTACATGAAGGACCAATTTTAAGTTCGAGAAGTAATCAGATATTAAAAGAAAATATGGTAGTGACTAATGAACCAGGCATCTATTTACCTAGAAAATTTGGAGTTAGAATAGAAGACACTGTTTTAATTACAAAAAATGGGTGTATAAATTTAACAAATTCAGAGAAAAATTATATTATAATTGGTAGTCAAAGTTAAATTAATCTAAATTTTATAGTGCGCTAATTTGCACCAAAGTATTGATTTTATGCCTAAAATGTAGTAAAATATACAAGATAAACAAATTTAGAAAGGGGAATAAATATGGCAGAAGTATATATGGCAGGAGATGTTAGAAATGGAACTACATTTGAAATGGATGGTTCAGTATATAAAGTGGTTGAATTTCAACACGTAAAACCAGGAAAAGGAGCAGCATTTGTAAGGACAAAGTTAAAAAATGTAATTAATGGATCAGTACTAGAAAAAACATTTAATCCATCAGAAAAATTACAGGGTGCAGAGATTGAAAAAAGAGATATGCAATATTTGTATAATGATGGAGAACTATATTACTTTATGGATAATAATACATATGAACAAATACCGCTTAATAAAGAAGAATTAGGTGATAGTTTAAAGTTTATTAAAGAAAATATGTCTGTTAAAATTCTTTCATTTAAAGGAAAGGTATTTGCCATAGAACCACCAATTTTTGTTGAATTAGAAGTTACATACACAGAACCAGGTTTTAGTGGAAATACATCAACAAGTGCCAACAAACCTGCGAAATTAGAAAATGGAACTGAAATTAATGTGCCTTTATTTGTAAATATTGGTGATATTATTCGTATTGACACAAGAACAGGCGAGTATATGGAAAGAATATAGAAAGGATATGTTATGACAAATATTAATGATGAATATCTTAAGATTCTAAATGAATTAGATGAAAACATTTCTAATCAAAAAGATTTAGAGTATGCTAAAAATCAAATGTATAGATTGTCTATGCTTTTTATAGATGAGATGCAAGCAATATCCGAGAAATATGAAGATAGAATTAATGCACTTGCACAAAGCCAAAAAGAATTAGAGGATAAAATACAAAAAGTACAAAGGGTTGTAAATAATATTGAAAGAGATATTTATGACGAAGAGGGAATAGAAGAAAACGAAACATTTGAATTTGAAATTATATGTCCATACTGTAATTATGAATTTTTAACAGAGGTAGATGAATTAAAAGAAGAAATTCAATGCCCTGAATGTAGAAATATGATTGAACTTGATTGGGAAGGTACAGGAATTGAAGAAGGAGCATGTAGTGGAAATTGTTTTAATTGTCATACATGTGATTCTGAAGAGGAAAATAATGAAGACGATATGTAAAATTCAAACGATGTAATCTAAAGGATTTACCAATTTTCCATTTTTTCTTAATGTAAGGTGGAGATGTGGACCGGTGGTAGCCCCATTTGTGGGGTTACCACTTTTATCTTTATATGGATTATTTGCAACTCCGTAAACATTTTTTGGACCAACTTTTCCGATTATTTGACCTTTTTCGACATACTGACCAACATATACCAAAAAATTAGAGGAAACATGGCAATAAGAAGCGGTAAAGTCATTATTTTTTACTGTAATAGTATAGCCTCCAGCACCGCTAAAGCCAATGAAACTAACTCTTCCATGGAAAATAGAAATAATATTACATCCTGTTGGAGCACCAATATCAATACCAGAATGATAAGTAGAAGCACCGAGTTGTTGGTGCCTTTCTTTTTCCGAAATAGGAAGTAATTGTAGTATAGCCAGGAGTAGGCCATAAAAGACCACCACCATTTAGCTTTTGAGTATAAGAAAATTCAAATGTAGCATTGAAATTATATTCTTTTGAAACAAATGGAATAAAAGAACAAAACAATAAAAGCAATATCAAAACAGTGATGATACAAAATAAAAAAAATGATTTAAAACAATAAGAAAACATAAAATAACATCCTTAATTTAAAAAATAAGGACATTCAAAGTAAAAATACTTTAAACGCCCCATGTATTTTCTAAAAAAATGTACATCCTTTTAGAATTAATTTATATATGGCAGGGGTGCTAGGAATCGAACCTAGCTCAGCGGTTTTGGAGACCGTTATACTACCGATGTACGACACCCCTACATTTGATACCTATTAACTATATCATGTTTTAAACAAAAATTCAATTGTTTTTAACAATAAAATTTTAAAAAAATTATCCTAATCATAGTTCGAGTTTTAATATAAGGTATTGTATAAAATAAGTGAATATAGTATAATAAAACTATTATGGGGGTGTAATGGTTTCGACAGAAAACTAGAAATATGAGAAGCGAGTGGTGGAAGCTTACCGGTCCACCATAAAAGGTAAGCAACTAAAAATAAACGCTGATAATAGAGAATTAGCATACGCTGCTTAGGCAGCGTCGTTCCACCCTTTGTGCCTACGCTTTGGGATGGAGCGTCGATTAGTAGGAAACGAAACTATTTTTTTCCTTAAAAATAGTGGGTAATAAAAGGATACTAATTATATTTTCTTGTTTGTTAAAAAAATAATTGGGAACCAATAGAACAAACTGCACTCGGAGAAACTTATATGGATGGTTTTTTGGACAGGAGTTCAACTCTCCTCACCTCCACCAATATTCATGTAATAATTGAAGCGAAACTTGTAATTTAAATATTATTATTAGAAAGGAGTGTTTTTAATTGGCAGAAAATTGGTTTAACAAGACATTGGAGGAAACCGAAAGAATATTAAATACAGATTTAAAAAAAGGATTAAGCCAAGATGAAGTAAGTAAAAGACAAAAAGAGTATGGTTTTAATGAGCTAAAGGAAAAAAAGAAAAAGAGTATTTTTATTAAATTTTTAGAACAATTTAAAGACTTTATGATTATTGTACTTATTATTTCGGCAGTTATTTCTGGAATCATAGGGGTTATTGAAGGAGAAGGAATTACAGACACCATAATTATTTTGATTGTAATTTTAGTAAATGCTATTATTGGTGTTGCACAGGAAAACAAAGCAGAAAAATCACTAGAAGCGCTACAAAAATTGAGTAGTCATGCAGCAAAGGTAGTTAGGAATGGTAAAATAACTGTTGTGCCATCAAGAGAACTAGTACCTGGAGATGTGTTAGTGTTGGAAACTGGGGATTATATACCAGCTGATTTACGAATTATTGAGGCAATCAATTTAAAATCACAAGAAGCAGCATTAACAGGAGAATCTGTACCAGTTGAAAAAAAAGCAGAAGTTATTAGTGAAGAAAAAATTGGTATTGGAGATCGTGTTAATATGCTCTTTTCTTCTAGCCTTATTACATATGGAAGGGGAAAGGGTATTGTAGTCGAAACAGCAATGAATACTGAAGTGGGTAAGATTGCAGATATTATTAATCAATCAGAAGAAACACAAACACCTTTACAAGCAAAATTGAATAAATTAGGTAAAACCTTAGGAATTGCTGCACTTGTTATTTGTGCTGTTATTTTTGTTGTAGGACTTCTTTATGGCAAAGAACCAATTCATATGTTTATGTCAGCAGTAAGCTTAGCTGTTGCTGCTATTCCAGAAGGCTTGCCAGCAGTATCTACCATAGTTCTTGCAATAGGTGTACAAAGAATGGTTAAAAAGAATGCTATTATTAAACGATTACCAGCAGTAGAAACACTAGGAAGTGCTACTGTTATTTGTTCAGATAAAACAGGAACATTAACGCAAAACAAAATGACAGTACAAAAAATATTTTATAATCATAAATTAATCGATATAGATGTAATTGAAGAGAAAGATGAAGACCTTAAAAAGCTAATATATACCAGTATGCTTTGCAATGATACTAAAATATCAGAAGATAACAAACTTACAGGAGACCCAACAGAAACAGCATTGGTTGATTTTGGATTTAAATTAGGTATTAATTCATCTATTTATGAAACAATGCCAAGAATCGGAGAGATACCATTTGATTCAGATAGAAAATTAATGACAACTGTTAATAAAGTCAATGAAAAATATATTGTGTATACTAAAGGTGGGGTTGATGAACTATTAGCAAGATGTAGGGATTGTATAATCAATGGTAAAAAAGAAGATTTAGAAAATTACAAAAAAGAAATTTATCAAAGTAATGAAAATATGGCAAATGAAGCATTAAGAGTGCTAGGACTTGCATATAAAGAGCTAGAGTATGAACCAAACCAAGAAGAAATAAAAGAAATGGAAAGAGATTTGACATTTATTGGTATGGTAGGTATGATTGATCCACCAAGAGAGGAAGCAAAAGAAGCGGTGGCAAAATGTAAAACTGCAGGAATTAAACCTGTTATGATTACAGGAGACCATAAAATTACAGCAATTGCAATTGCAAGAGAGTTAGGAATTTTAGAAAGTGAATCAGAAGCAATTACTGGAAAAGAACTAGAAGAGATGTCTGATGAAGAATTAACAAATAAAATAAGGAATTATTCAGTATATGCAAGAGTATCACCGGAACATAAAGTTCGAATTGTACGAGCATGGCAAGCAAATGGTGAAATAGTTGCGATGACAGGAGATGGTGTAAACGACGCACCAGCTCTTAAGAATGCTGATATTGGTTGCGCTATGGGAATCGTAGGAACAGATGTGGCTAAAGAAGCAGCAGATGTAATTTTAACAGATGATAATTTTGCTACAGTTGTATCAGCAGTTGATGAAGGAAGAAGAATATATTATAATATATTAAATGCCATACAGTTTTTATTATCTAGTAATGTAGGTGAGGTAATTACTTTATTTATCGCAATTATTGCTACACCGCTTATTGCTTCAGCATTTGGAATTCAAGACATCAAGGCATTAGAACCTCTTTTACCTA
>CALXYG010000040.1 GCA_944392885.1 uncultured Clostridia bacterium | reverse complement strand
GTAATAACTTTTATATCTGGAGTTCCAATTATACTAATTAAGTCTTTCAAATAATCTCTTTCTATTATTTTCATATAGAATCACCTCACAAATATTATATCAGTATCATTTCCCAAAATCAAGTCTTTTTTATTTTTGGGAAATAATTATATATATTATATTGAAAACTAAGAAATTTATACATAAAATGGTAGCCATATCAATAAAATATTTTTTATATAAACTTACAATAATAGCCTTAGCCTCTTTTGAAATTTCTTGTTCCTCTAGTGATTTAGTTTCATCTATTCTGTATAGATATTATATCAAATTGAAGTTTCTTTATTTTCCTTAGAAACTGAATAGCTATGAGTATACTCCTAAAAAGATACTTTACAAAATATTACTATATAAATTTTTTTATTGTGGTTAAAATATCTACCTTCCCCTATAGTTTTTATCATTCTTTGAAGTGTTTGTCGCTGTAAGCATATCTTTAATTTGTTTACTATATCTATCTTCCTCTGAAAATACACATCCACAATATTTTTGTCTATATAATCCTAATTCTTTTGCTTTTTCTTGTCCAGTTTTAAATCCTATTCGAAAATCTTTATAAATAAACTCTAAATTGTATTTTTTTGCAATTATTTTACCCATTTCTTTTAATGTTTCGTGTTTTTGGTATGGGCTTATTAAAAGTGTTGTACTTATACAATCATAGCCATTTTCCATTGCATATTTTGCTGTCTGCTCCAAACGAACTTTATAACAATATTTCTCACAACGATGTTCTAAATCATCAATTACATTTTTACAAAAATTTCTAAGTCCATAGTTTTCTTCTATAATTGCATGAATATTAATACTGTTAGCATATTCTATTAATGTATTTTTTCTTAACTTATATTCTGTATAAGGATGAATGTTAGGATTAAACCAATATACTGTTGGCTCTATATTTTCATTACGAAGTACATCAATGCAATAGATACTACATGGTGCACAGCAAGTATGTAATAATAATTTCATTTTATCAATAAATGTAGAAACATACTTCTACATTTTTCTCCTTCCTTTAAACTATAGTTGTTCTTATACAAAAAACAAGTGGAATTATGCAAATTTGCATTAAAAATATAGTAGTGGTTATTAACTTTAATATTGTAGTTTCCGAATATTCTATTTTTACCTTTAAATTACCAAGCAGTATTAGAGCTAAAGGGAGTATTGGCAAGAAGTATCGGCCTTGAATTCCCATTATACTTTCGCTGTCTGTTTTTGTCCATTGTAAGTACAGGCTTGTAAAAATCAAACCTACAATTGCTAAGACAATTAAAAGTATAATTATATTTTGGAACTTGGTGAATTGTGGTCTGTTTTCTTTTGAGGTAAATGCTGAAATAATACTTAATACAAAAAACAAAAATGGTATAATTGTATTTAAAATAACATATTCATTCAGTCCTACTTCTCCTCCATACATTGACAAAAAATATTTTGCTCCATATAAGTCAATGCTATAAACCAACATTTCCAAATATTCAATTGGATTGCTTAATAAATTTTCCAATTGGTCTACTGGTCTGCCTTCCTTATATTCAGCTAAATAGCTTGTTGAAATGGACAGCCATGTTAGATTAGCTAATATGGCTATTCCAACCATAAAAATTATTGTTAAGACTTGACTTTTCCTCGAATTAAATTTTGTTTTTGGTAATAATAGCATGAGCCCTATCAATGGTAAATATACTATTTTACATAAAGCAAGTAATACTCCTAATACTGTAAGTATAATTCCTTGCTTCCATGTAAGTTTTTCCTCTTTTTTTTCATACGATAAATGTAACACATATGCAATAAATAAAAATGAAAGTGAAATTGTCATACCGTCTGGTGATAATGAACTAAAGCCTTCTAACGCAATAGGTATGGACATAATAACAAATAGAATTTTTTTCCCAAAAGGCATTAACTTCATTGCAAAGTACAGTGCTGTAAAACTAAAGACTATATTCATCATTCTAGCAGCATAAGCCATTATTATTGGTCTATCTGTAATTTGCCTTGCTAATACTACTCCCAATGCCTGTGGAAAATATTGTGTTGGCGAATAGATTGCTGTAGTTGGCATTGCATAAATAACAATATCGTTTTCATCAAGTCTAACATCAAAGATTTCTTTTGTAGTAGAACCATCATATGATTTATCTAAAATTGTTGAAACTGATCTTGGTAATTCAGCTGCCGGATAATTATTTGAACCTTCTTGAAATATGTAACCTTTTTCAGTTGAAGTTAAAAAATTTCCCAAGGAAATATCATATATACGAAGCCAATGTGCATCTTCATCATGGCTTCGAAAAATAGGCATTGCCATTATAAATAAAATCGCAATAATTGGAATAAGTATTTTAAATGCGAACATTTCATCTATTTTTCGTTCTTGCCAAATACGGGCAGATAAAATTATAGCAAAAACAGTAATTGCAATTACTATAATACTTAATATAATATTATTATCTTGACCTTTTAGTTTTATTTGGTAAAGTGTTGTAGATAATAGTACTGCGGCAACACTAAATAAAATTAAATAAAGTTTTACATTCTTTTTCATATTATCCCCGTCTTTTTATTTTAGATTTAATAAAATTAACCCAATAATAATTAAAATAATTCCAATACCACCCATAATTGTAATATGCTCTTTAAAAATGAATATACCAGCCAAAACAACTAAAACTTGTGTTAGTCCTGTTATAATGGGATAAATATAGCTTAAATTATAATTTTTTATAATATAAAATGTATATATCAAGAAACTAATAATATATGCTATAAATCCTAGTATGCTAATATACCCCATAGAAACATCTATATTTCCATTTCTTATTGCCACATTTATACTGTTGGATCCTAATTTTAATAGTATAAGTCCTCCTACAGTAAAAAAGATGTATATACTAATTACTAACATATTATATTTCCCCCTGATTTCCTTTTTCTGATTCTAGCTCTCTAATTCGTTTCTCTAAAAGTGAATTTGTTTGTACTAATTTTGTTATTTTCTCACTATGTTTTGAATAGCCAATAGTCATAAAGAAAATAATTAGAATTATGGCTCCAATGCTTATTAAAAATAAAGCATTAACTGGAGTCTCAATATGAACCCAGTTTGATATTGCCATAATAATCTGTGGAAATATAGCTATAACTAAAATAACAAAACTGAAAAAAAGCCATATTAATGTATAGCGATAAGATAGTTTCTTTTTTTGTGTTATCATCAAAATGAAGCATATAAATACAAGTGCCAATGCAATTAAAATAATTTGAAGTATTAAATCCATAATTCCTCCCATTAAAACTAAGATAAGCATGCTATAATGACAGCTAGTCCGACTTTTATAGCATAATATATAGAATTACTTGGCGTAATAGAACTTACACCACCGCTTCTAGCTTCCATCTTAACTGGTATTTCAGTAATAGCATATTTTTTCTTTGCCAAAATAGCATTGGTTTCTGGCTCTGGATAGTCAACTGGATAACTATCTGCAAATAATTCTATTATTTTTTTTGTAACAGCTCTGTATCCGAGAAGTTGTATCTGTAATTTTTTCCCCCGTTAATCTTCTAATAATTTTTGAATAGCAATTAATCCCTACTCTTCGTAAAAAAGTTGATTGGAAACCTTCTTTTTCTAAAAAGCGAGAGGCGATTACCATATCATTGCCCTTTTTTATTTCGCAAATCATTTGTTCTATATAAATTGGATTATGTTGGCCATCTGCATCCATTTGTATAGCTATATCATAGCCTTTCTCTTTAGCATATCGATAGCCAGTCTGTACAGCTCCGCCGATTCCTAAATTAATTGGAAGTGATATTACATTATAATGATTTTCAATACAAATTTGTAAGGTTTTATCTTTGGAACAATCATTAATTATAACATAATCTACTTGTGGAGCCACTTCTTTTAATCTCTCAACAGTTTTTTTTATACATTCTTCTTCATTGTAAGCTGGTATAATTATTAAAGTCTTCACATTTACCTCCTATTTTCAAAAACAAATACTAGATTATATTTTGTTACCACGGAAATAATTAAAAAAATAACTTCATAATTGACACGTGTTACCCCCATATTCTATTCCTAAATGCGAGTAAGCATTTGGGGTGGCCATTCTTCCTCTTGGTGTTCTAGCCAAAAAACCAATTTGCATTAAATATGGTTCATATACGTCTTCAATTGTTTCTGTTTCTTCTCCAATAGTTGCCGCTAAGTTTTCAATTCCTACAGGTTTCCCAGAGTATTTTAAAATAATTGTCTCTAAAATTTTTCTGTCAATATTATCTAATCCTAATTCATCTATTTCGAGCTTTTCTAATGCTATTCTCGCCATTTCTAGAGTAATATTTCCATTTCCTAGTACAACTGCATAATCTCGCACTCTTTTTAGCAATCTGTTAGCAATCCTTGGTGTTCCTCTAGATCTTCTTGCTATTTCTCTGGCACCTTTTTTATCAATTTCAATTCCTAAAATTTTTGCTGACCTTGTAACAATTATTTCAAGTTCTTCTGCTGTATATAATTCTAATCTATGAACTATTCCAAATCTGTCACGAAGCGGGGTAGATAAACTCCCAGCTCTAGTTGTAGCCCCGACAAGTGTAAACTTCGGCAAATCAAGTCGAATGGATCTTGCACTTGGTCCTTTCCCAATAATAATATCTAAGCTATAATCTTCTAATGCAGGATATAGTATTTCCTCTACACTTCGGTTTAGTCTATGAATTTCGTCAATAAATAAAATATCATTTTCAGAAAGGTTTGTAAGTAAAGCTGCTAAGTCACCAGGTTTTTCAATAGCAGGTCCAGATGTAATTCGAATATTAGAGTTCATTTCTATTGCTATAATGTTTGATAGAGTTGTTTTTCCAAGTCCTGGTGGTCCATATAAAAGTACGTGATCCAGTGGTTCTCCTCTTTTTTTTGCAGCTTCTATATATATTTTCATATTTTCTTTTACTTTTGTCTGACCTATATATTCACTCAAAGATCTTGGTCTTAGTGAATTCTCGATAATTGCTTCATTTTCATCAGTAATATTTGGAACCAACAAATTTTCGTCCATTATTTTTCTCCTTAATTTATTTCACGTATTATTATATCGTTATAAATTTTTTTTCGCAATAGTTTTAATGCTATCTTATTTTTTTATTATTATAAAATCATAAATTAAAAATTACTTTTTTAGAAAAATATTCATTATTGAATTAATAAAATTATAATATTTTATGACTTTATTTTTAATATTTTTTACTGTATAATAAAATTTAATAGAGGATTTTAATGGAGGATTTTATATGAAAAAACATAAAATTTTGAAGTTTTTTATTATTTTATTTATACTTATATTTATTGTAGGTGCTAGTGCATTTACTGTATTTACTGTTCAAGGTTATGAAATGTATAAAACAGCTATACAAGAAAAAAGCATTGAAGAACGCATTAACGAAATAAGAAGTGTAGAAGGTTATGTTACGATTGATAAAATTCCTAAGGATTTTAAAAATGCTATTATTGCTGTAGAAGATCATCGTTATGAATCACATGGTCCTGTTGATTTAATTTCAATTTGTAGAGCCATTTTCAGGAATATTTCAGAATTTCGTTTAGTTGAAGGTGGTAGTACTATAACACAACAATTCGCTAAAAATACATTTTTCACCCAAGAAAGAAAATTTAGGCGCAAGATGGCTGAAGTGTTTGCAGCTTTTGATTTAGAAAAAATGTATTCAAAAGATGATATTATTGAATTATATATGAATACTATCTATTATGGAGATGCTTATTATGGAATAGGTGCAGCAAGTCGTGGGTATTTTAATAAAGAACCAATGGAACTTACATTAGATGAAATTACTCTTCTTGCTGGTCTTCCAAATGCCCCAGGTATTTATTCTTTATCTAACAATCCAGACTTAGCAAGGCAACGTCAAAAACAAGTAATTGGATGTATGGTAAAATATGGCTATCTGTCAGAGGAACAAGCAAAAACTCTTACAATACAATAAAAACCATTGACTTTTTAAGTAGAAAGTCGATTTCCCAAAATAATAAAAACATCATAGTAGAAACTTTTCAGAAGCTTTACTATGATGTTTTTTAGTTCTAAGAAAACAATTTCTATAATAATACTACAAATACTATTTTGGCAACGCTTTCATGTTTGTTTTTATATAATCTATTTCTTCTTCTTTATTCAATCTTACAAAAAGTGGAGTTCCTGTCTTAGTAACTGTTATTTGTTTTAGATCCTTATAAAATTCTTTTATTGATTCCCATGTTTTATAGTCCGCATTTTCAACTCCTAATTGTTCAAATATACTTTTTGCTGTATCTGGCATGAAAGGTTGTAATAACACAGCAACAAAACGTAAACTTTCTACTAAATGATACATAACAGAATCAAGTTTCTCTTTTTCTTCTTGTTTTGCTAGAATCCAAGGAGCTGTTTCATCAATGTATTTATTACATCTTGTAATAATTCCCCAGATTTCGCTTAAAGCATTGCTAAATTGCAATTCCTTCATTCTATCTTCAAATTCTAATTTTTGTTTTTTTATTGTTCTTTCTATTTCTTCATCTTGTTCATTCTGATGTCCATTATATTCTGGCACTTTACCATTATAATATTTATTAATCATTCCAATTGTTCTATTTACCAAATTACCTAAGTCATTACATAAATCTATATTAAATCTTTCTACAAATTCTTCTGGGCTGAAAACTCCATCTTGTGATACTGGCACTGCTTTTAGTAAAAAATATTTTGTAGCATCTAATCCATATCTGTCAATTAATAGTTCCGGATAAACTATATTTCCTTTTGACTTTGACATTTTACCATCTTTCATCATAATCCAGTTGTGAACAAGTATTGTTTTTGGAATCTCTAAACCTAATGCTATTAAAAAAATAGGCCAATAGATTAAGTGGAATCTTGCAATATCTTTTCCAACAATCTGAACCGATGCAGGCCAATATTTTTGAAATAAATGATCATCTTCTGAAAGATAACCTAGTGCAGTAAGATAATTTGTAAGAGCATCAAGCCATACATATATAACATGCTTTGGATCCTTTTTTACTGGTATTCCCCAATCAAATGATGTACGACTAACACATAAATCTTCTAGACCTGGTTTAATAAAATTATTAATCATTTCTGTTTTTCTATATTCGGGCTTTATAAAATCTGGATGAGTATCATAAAATTCTAGTAGTTTTTGTGCATATTTTTTCATATTAAAAAAGTATGCTTCTTCTTTCATTGGTTTTACATCTCTTCCACAATCAGGACATTTTCCATTTACTAATTGCGTTTCTGTGAAAAAGGTTTCACAAGGAGTACAATATAAACCTTCATATTCTCCTTTATAAATATCTCCTGTATCCATAAAATAATCAAATATCTTTTGTGCAATTTTAGTGTGCCTATCTTCTGTTGTACGAATGAAATCGTCATATTCAATATTTAACTTTTCCCATAATTTTTTTGCTTCAACTGCCATATTGTCAACATAATTTTGCGGTTGCATATTATGTTCTTTTGCAACTGTTTCTATTTTTTGTCCATGTTCATCCAACCCTGTTAAAAGATAAGCATCATAACCTTGCAATTTTTTGTATCTTTTCAATGAATCTGCAATAACTGTTGTGTAAGCCGTACCTATGTGAAATTTTCCACTTGGGTAGTAAATCGGTGTTGTAATATAAAATGTTTCTTTTTCTTGCATTTTTATCAGTCCCCCTTAATATCTTAATTCGTAATTATTCGTTACATTTTAGCATATTTAAAACAATTTTGCAATTTTATTTATATCTACATGTTCCTCTAGTTAGTTCAATAATTAAATTCATGTTATCATCTTTTGCCGCTTTGTTCTTTCGAATTTTACCACATCTTTCGCACTGAAATACAATAACATAGCCTTTTTTACTATCTATATCTAATCCAACTGGTTTTAATTTCCCTTGACATTCTTCTAGTCTATCTCCAGGGTTTATATCTACATGCTTTGAATATAAACAATATGGGCAATGGTTCCTACAAGAATAACCTAGTTTTGTCACTTTTTTACCACAATTTTCACATATAAATTCTTCATCAATTTCTGTAAATTTTCGCATATTTCCTCCTATTTGTGAAAAATACTTCCTCCAATAAACTCTCTCAATAATGAATGAGACGGTACATCATTTGTTTGAATAGATTTAAAGTAACTTAGAAAACGATATAATCTTTTTGCTTCTGAAAATTCTGCATATGAATTGTCTATTTTTTCTAAAAGTGGCATTGCATAATCTTTTAATACTCCTAATTCATAAATTAGTGACGAATTAAACATGCTATCTGCTTCTTCTTGATATGGAAAAATATTCTTTTCTTCTCCTGTATTAACAGAGTCCCACATTCTAAGAGTATGAAGAGCTGAATAACCTCTAAATTGATTGTCTCTCACAATTCTTCTTATAAGTCTAGTGTCTGTTGTAGAAATGCGGTTAAAATAATCAATGTTTAATACTGTTAATGCACTAATATATATCTTATATTTCTGCTCTTTTGGAATTAATAAAGTTAGTTTATCATTTAAACAATGTATTCCCTCAATTACCAATATTTCATTTTCATTTAACTTTAGAGTATTTCCATTATAAACTTTTGTGCCTTTAGTGAAATCAAATGTTGGCATTTGAATCGTCTCACCATTTAATAATTTTAACAAATGATCATTAAATAGCTCTAGATCAATTGCTTCTATACATTCAAAATCAAAATTACCTTTTTCATCCTTTGGATTTTGCTGTCTTTCTACAAAATAATTATCTACAGAAATTGTAACTGGTTTTAATCCATTTATTTTTAATTGTATACCTAACCTTTGTGCAAAAGTTGTCTTTCCAGAAGAAGATGGACCTGCTATTAGGATTACTTTTACTCCCCTTCTTTTTAATATACTATCTGCAATTCCTGCTATCTTTTTTTCATGCAAAGCCTCATCTATCATGATATCTTCTAAAATTTTTCCATCTTGTACTTCTTTATTTAGTTTATAAACTGTATTAATATTAAGAACTCTATGCAATTGTTCATAATCATCTAATGTAGCTAATAATTTTTGTCTTTCCTGAAATTTTGGTAATACACCAGGCACTGTCTTGCTTGGATATCGTATTAGAATCCCATTGCTATATTTTAAAATTTCATATACCTTCATGTATCCTGTTGACAATGGCATAACACCATAAAAATAATTGTAGTATTCTTCACAATAATATAATAATACATTCTTCTTTTCAGCAATATCTAATTGTAATCTGCCTTTTAATGTATGATGTGTTTTATAAAATTCTATTGCTTCTTCTTTACTCATTTCTCTTTTTATAATTGGCAAATCCTTTTGAATTATCTCTTTCATTTTGTTATTTATTTCCTCAATCATATCTTCTGTAATGCTCATATTGTCTATCTGGCAAAGCATTGAGTTTGACAGCTGATAATTTACAGTTATTAATGCACCTGGTAATATTTCCTCAATTGCTTTACCCATAACATAGAGAAGACCCCTAATATAAATTCTCCTACCATCTTTATTTCCTATATCAATAAATTCTAATGTTCCACTTGTTTTAGGGAAAAAATCAAGTGATTTTACCTCATTATTAAAACGACAAGCTATTATCTTTTTTTCTGCCAAATTAATTTCTGCATTAAAATTCTCTAAAATAGATGTTCCTGGCTTTATCTGTTTTCTTACTCCATTATATAATAATTCCATAATTATTTTGCCCTCCATTTCATTATTTTTTATATTATTCAAATGTTATCTTATCATATCACATTGTATTGCTGTTTGTATACATATTTTATATTTATTTGGATATACTTGTAGTAAACTTTTTAAGG
>CALXYG010000039.1 GCA_944392885.1 uncultured Clostridia bacterium | reverse complement strand
TAAAAAAATTTCTGTATGTGGTCAAGAAATTTACGTAACAAATTATACTTATAATGATGAAATATTATTAGATGATTTAATAGATGAAATAGAATATATCTGTCAAAATTAATGTAAAGGGGTATGAACTAATGATTACACAATTACTTAAGGGGGTAATTGGTCAAGAAGATATATTAAGATATTATAATGCTTCACTAACTTATATAGACATGCCACATGCTATACGTGGCTGTGTACATTATTATAAAGGGATATATGATATCTTAATAAACAAAAATTTATCTTATTATAAAAAGAAAAAGACACTACTACATGAATTAGCACATATCGAACTAAATCAGTTGTGTCAGTCTAACAAAGATTTATTTGCTTTCTTTATAGATAATTATGAAGATGATGCAGATAAATATATAAAAGAAATTATGAAAGAGGTGTGAGTAAAATGAAATGTCCAAATTGTGGAGGTAATAATATTCAAATCCAAGCAGTAAACGAGAGTATATTGAAAAACAAACATCATAGTATTATTTGGTGGTTATTAATAGGCTGGTGGTGGGTATTTTTAAAATGGCTAGTATTTACTGTACCAGCACTATTTATTAAGATATTTGGATTAGGTCATAAAAGGCAAAAAATTGTAAACAAAACAGCAAGAAAATATGTATGTCAAAATTGCGGACATATTTGGCAATAAAAAAATCCCCTACCACTGCAATGGTAAGGGTACGGAGCATGAAAGCCCCTAGAAAAAAACACAACGCGAATTGAATTTTTTTCATGCTCCAATTATAGCAAAAATTAATTTTTATGTAAAGAATTGGAGGGAAAAATTATGGCTATTTATCAATCAAAAAATAAAACGAAAGATGGAAGAAGTTGGTTTTTTAGAATTAAGTATACAGATGTATACGGAAAAAAGAAAGACTACACTTCTCCGAAGTATAAATTAAAACGTGAAGCGGAAGATGCCGAAGCTAAATATAGAATATCGTTACACATGGTTAAGAATGTGAGTACAAAGACATTTAATGAATTGTTTCTAGAATACGAAGATAGAATGAGTAACGAATTAAAAAAGCAAACATGTAATAAGCATATTACACAATATAACCACTTAAAGCCTATTATTGGAGAACTTACAGTAGATAAACTAACAGTAGCAATTTATGAAAATTTAAAAAAAAAACTAAAAAAGAAAGGATTTTGTGTTGCTTATTCAAACAAAGTTTTGGGAATAATAGATCGCTTGATTAAGTATTCCAAAAAATTTTATGGAACTTCATCAGACGTTCCTGAAATATGTGGTAAACTAAAAGAAGTAGACCATATTAAAGAAGAAATGCAATTTTTCACATTAGAAGAATATAAACAATTCGACAGCGCCATTAGCGACCATTTATGGCATACTTTTTTTGAATTTTTATACTTTATGGGAACTCGTCAAGGTGAAACAATAGCCTTGAACTGGAACGACATTGATTTCAATAAAAATGAAGTTAAAATAAATAAAACTTTGACTACTAAAATAAAAGGCGAAAAATGGACGATAACAAGTCCGAAAACTAAAAATAGTAATAGAATATTACCATTACCACAAAAGCTCCTAGAAGACTTAAAAATGTTAAAAAATGAATATATGAGATATAATAAGTTTAATGAGGATTGGTTTGTGTTTGGAGGTGTACGACCGCTACCAGAAACTACTATTCAAGCAAAAAAGAACGAATATTGCAAAGAAGCTGGAGTAAAACAAATACGAATACATGATTTTAGACACTCTTGTGCTTCGTTATTAATTAATCAAGGAGCAAGTATTGCTTTGGTCTCTAAGTACTTAGGACATGGGAATATATCTATAACTTTAAATACTTATACTCACATGTTTAAAAATGAATTGCAAAATATGACAGATATTTTAAATAAATTATAAATAGTGTGTTTGAAGTGTGTTTTAAATAAAACAATGCATGAAAAAACCCTTTAAATAAAAGGGTTATAATCGAAATGGTGGCTCCAACGGGAATTGATGTAACACGATTTACGAAAAAATATACTACCAAAAACCCTTTGTTTATCACGTTTTATCTTTAATTTAAAGCACACAGAAAAACACACTTTTCAAAAAAATGTGTTTGGAGTGTGTTTGAAAATGAATAATAATTGTATCTATCTAAAGCAAAAACTAAATAGAAATTTAGAATGTAAAAAGAAAAAGAAAATCATCAATATAAAGGAATGTAATAACTGTAAATTCAAAGAATATAAATGCACTGAATTTTCAAAAAACAGTGCAAACAGTACTTTAAAAAACACTACTTTGCACAATAAAAGTGCAAAATTGACAAATTGTCATACGTCTAAAAAACTTAGACAAAAAACAGCAAAATTGGCGAGATTGGAAAGAAACAGATTTTCTGTGTTTACTGATGATCTAGAACATTGCATCATTTGTAAGAGAAAAAAAGAACATCTACACGAAATATTCTTCGGTTCTAACAGACAGAAATCTATGCTGTATAACTTTGTTATCCCGTTATGTCATGAATGTCATGCTGAAATGCATATAAATAAGGAATGGCAGGAATATTGGCACGTAAAGGGACAAGAGTACTGGGAAAAATTTATTGGCTCTAGAGAGGAGTTTATTAGGGTTTTTGGGAAGAGTTATTTAAAATAAAAAAACTATGCTTTTTGAAGACATTTTAGCGGTATAGGTATCTTTTGATACTGCTTAAAGAAATGTCTTTTTCTAGCATATTTTTTTATTTCTAAAAATGCTTTTTCTCTATCAATTTGAAAATATTTTTCTTTCATATCTTCTGTTTTATACATCTTCAGAAGTTCTAATAGTGCTTCTTCTTTATTTTTTAAGCGACTATCTACTTTAATAATTCCATAATGTTCTCTTTTTCTTAATGAACAAAAATCTGAATCAAATGATACAATAGACATCTTATTTTTCAGTGCATATTCTAGGATTTCAATATCAGATTTTCCTTTACATTTTTTCTCATACAATACATGCCCCACATCAAACCCTGCTCTAGATAATATTTTCTTTAAATTGATAGGAACATTTTCATTAAGTAATAACCTCATTATCTTAGCAATTGTTTAAAGCTATTTGTTTTTATGCAATAAAGGAATGACACTAAAATTTTATCATCATCGAGAGCAGGATAGTCTTCCTTTATTTTCTTCATTATTACATCCATGTTTATATTATCTGTTTTTTCAATAGACATAAAATAATTCCATATTGTAATTGGCTCAATTCTTGTACCCTTTATTATAGGCTTTCCATTACAGATATCCCTATTCTTTTCAATATATTTACTATAATCGAAGTTTTTAGATTTAGATTTCAATTCATGCCATGCCAAAAAATCTAATACTTTCCTTAATAATTTATAGTCTCTTTTCTTAGGACTATTTCCTTGCTCAAGGGTACTGCTCTTTTCCATAATCCCCTGCATAACCATTTCTGGCATCATGTTATCCACCTCTTTTATCTCCTCTACTCTAATTAAAGAATACCACAGATTGGTTAGATATTCTACTATTTTTTTCATGAAAACGCAACTCCTTTGCATTAATTTATCATATAAAATATGCTTTATTTGTCGAAAAAGACACAAAAAAAGAGGATAACTGCTAAGAGCTATCCTCGATTTATTATACTATGCTTTTTTAATTTGTGATTTTGCAACCCAACCACGGTTACCATCGCCGAACATATTTCCTTTGCTGATGTGATAAGGACGTGGAGCCGTTAGATTAGTTATTTTAGTGATATATAGAATATCTCCAGAATACTCAGCTGTCCTGCTACCTTTTCCAAAACTATCTGCAGTAGCATATCCAGTTACATAGACTTTATCTCCTACTTTAAATTCTTCTTCTACTGGTTTTTGTTCTGGTTTAGATGCATTCAAAATTTCGTTGACTTTGTTTTGAACTGCATTGTAATCATATCCTGCGGCAGTTAATTTATCTTTTCTTTCCTGACCGTTACCCCATTTGCCAGCTATGACCTCGTTAGCTAGTTCGTCTACTGATTTGTCTGGCTCTGTAGGTTGTACTGGCTCTTCGTAAATAGCTTTCGTTAAATACTCCGTTGGGTTAATTCTTGTACTTGAGTTGTAATCAGTTTGAACTTCAAAATGAAGATGACGTGCTGTAGTATTACCAGAATCGCCAATTATTCCAAGTTGAGTATTTTCGTCTACTTCTTGTCCTTTTTTTACCAACAGCCCTTTTTTCATATGGCAATATCTACTGTACATACCATTTGAGTGCTTTACTAATACATAATTCCCCCATGATTTGACACCACTTGAACCTGGTACTCTATCTAGTCCATCTTGAATTTCAACTACAGTACCCTTACAATTTGCGTAGACTTTGTTTTGGTTCTCGTCTTGTCTCCAACCCAAATCTACACCTTTGTGACCAGGATACCCATTATATCCGCATGTAATTCTTTTACTTGACTCATTTATCACTCTATCAGTCATTTTTTTCACTCTCCTTTTCTGCTATTAATGACTCACTATTACTTGTCTCATTTTTTGTAAAATAATAAGTAATTACTGCTGTAATTACACTTGCTGTTAAAGCTTCATCAATTTTATTAGATAAAGCTAAAACTACAAATACGATCATTACAGCGATGGTCATTAAGCTTTTTACTTTTAATAAATTAATTAACGCTTCTTTCATTTACAATTCCTTTCTAACAACCTATCTATCTTTTCAGTTTGATTGTCTAAAGACTTTTGTAACAAATCTAAAGATTTAGAAATATTAACATTCGATTGTTTCATCTCAGTTAAGCAAGATGCTATATTTTCGTTGCTTTTTTGTATCGCATTCAATGTTTTTTTCGTTTCCTTCTTATTTGTTACCCAGTCCCAAATAAAAAGTGCCACGATTACTATCGAGACACCATAGTTTGTAATTAGATTAGCTATTTCTTCCATCGCAACACTCCTCTATTTTCTTTATTCGCTCTTCAACTTGTTGCCAGCGTTCATTTCCCGAATCTTTTCTCTTTTCATAGTCGATGTAATTATATATTGTATATAAAAATTCAATGATTAAAAAAAGCAATACTATGACAAGTAAAAAAGGCATAATCTTTTCTTGTTTATTCATTATGCCACCTCTTCTGTAGTTTCATCAGTTGTATCTTCTGTTGCATCATCAGCTACTTCTGGTACATAATAAACAACTTCAATTTTAAGCATCATAGTTGCGTAGTCTGTTTCATTGATGACATTCATTGCAAAAAAGACACTGCATTTGTCTATGATGTCTTGCTTGTTTTCGTAGTACTTTTTATCGATGAGTTTGTTAAGTAACGTTGTTATCATTGTTCCACCTCGCTTTCTATTTCATTTATCAAATCACTTTCGTAATTATCTAATAATAAAGCACTTGTAGCAGTGCTGCTCAATAACGTTTTTAATTCGTCAATCTCTGCTTGTTGCTTAGATATAACTTTCTGTAAATCTTGAGCATATTTTATTTCAAAATTAGTTGATATATTTGTTTCTAAGAAGAAATGATTGATACCCTCAAATGTTTTGAAATTCGTTAATTGAGCAAGACTAGTTGTTGTTGGTTCTGCTAGTTCATAATAGACTGTTACATTATTTTCAGATAACCATGCTTTGAAATCATCTAAATTCATAACATTATCATTTACTAATTTAATAAGTAATCTTTGGTTAGACACTGCACATATTCTATTAGCATCTGCGCTATCTGTTACAGCTTCATCAATTGAACTAGAAACAAAATAATCACTGGCAACGTATTTCTTATTGTTTTCTTGATTATTTATTAAATCATTAATAAACAAAGTAAATCGAATATAATTTGTTCCAGACTCATTAAAAATCCAGTTTTCTGTTCCATTTAACACAACTTTTCCAATTCTCTTGCTTAAACTAACATTTCCGTTCTTATCAATTGTTATTTCATCTTTGATATCATCTGTAAGTTTTACTAATTCGTTGTCTTGTAAATCAATTGTGTATTCATTCGAATTGTATTCTTCATAATCTGTTGCTACAGATCCTTCTTCGATTTGTAATTTGATTTCATGAGAGAACGTTTGAACATTGTTAGAATATGCACTGATTTTCTTGATACTGTGATTTTGTATTACTATACTTCCATTTGTTTTATTGTTTGCTGATTCAAATTTACATAAATTATCTTCTAAATCATAAAATTCAAAAGTCAGATTTGGAATTATATTATTCGCAAAGAACGAAAAAATATAATTACTTGTTTTGAGATTTAAATTATCTGCAATTACAAATCTTCCAGTGCTACCCGTGCTAGTTCCGTTTATCAATAATTCATTATTGCTTATATTAATATCCAAACTAGCTAAACTATATTCCTTATTAGCAGTATCAAACAAATTTTTTCCAACTTGTAATAATTTAACATTATCTTTTATAGTAGTAATTTCTTGTGGATAATCTGGATTTGGGCTTGGCTCTCCTCCTGTGTATTCTTCGTAATCTGTTGCAACACTACCTTGCTCAATTTGTGGAGTCAATTTTGGAATATTTGGTATCGAATTTTCAGAAAAATAGAATCTAACTTGAGTTACAATAACATCCTCATCAATTTCAAACGTTTTTGTTCCGTTGTCGTTATAAACACTAATCTGGTGCCACGAATTATTATAATAAAGAGAAAAATATGGATACCCTCTAATTATTCCACTACTATAAGTATAAGTTCCAGCTTTTAAAGCAATATTAAGATTTCCAATTACGCAATAAACGTCGTCTGCTGTTGCTGTTCCTGTAATAGTACATACTCCTTTTTCGAAAGTAAAGGTACATCCACTGTTTGTAATTACTTGGTCCGGTATATTCAACAAATTTTTTCCCGTAGTCGTAATTTGACTTGCATTCCCGTCGATTTTGCAATCAAAAATCTTATACTTTAGTGCATCATCAATATAGATACTTTCTCCGTTAGCAGTGTTCTTTGAAACGATGTTGTCCAGTTCTTCTATATGATTATCGTATTCTGTAATTTTCTCTGCAGCATTCTCATTGTACTCTGCAGTCTTTTCTGCAGAGTTTTCATTATATGCAGTCATTTTGCTTGTATGATTTTCGTTGTATGATGTTTCTTTTGATGTTGCGTTCTCATTATATGATGTTTCCTTTGATGTAGCATTACTATTGAATGAATCTGTTTTACTTGTTGCATTATTATTAAATTCTGTTGTTTTAGAGTTAACTATTTGCACAAATTCAGAACTAGCATCTTCTGTAACCGCTTCTATTAACTCTTGCTTGTCGTTTTCAGTAAAATAGTCAACTCCCTTTTTTGGAGTATATCCATCGTCTCCTTTGTCGCCTT
>CALXYG010000038.1 GCA_944392885.1 uncultured Clostridia bacterium | reverse complement strand
TCAATAGTTTTATTTGATAAATATATTATTCTATCACTTGTTTGTGTTTTAGTAGTTTTTTCAAATATTCCAAGTTCTTTTGTATATTGCACACTTTTATTAATATTTAAAGTTTGTTTTTTAAAATCAACATCATTCCAAGTTAGTCCGACTATTTCCCCCCTTCTTGCTCCACTATCAATAGCTAGATATATCATAGCTTGATATTTTAAACATTCATTTTTTATACATTCTAAAAGCTTTTCAACTTCTTCAGGTGAATAACATTGAATTTCTTTTTTTCTTACTTTTGGTTTTTCTATAAATGAATTAGGATTATTTACTATATAACCCCATATAATAGCTTTTTTTAATGAAGTAGTAATTATAGTGTAAAAATGCTGTATAGTTTTATCTGAATATGTTGTGTTTTCTCTTAATTCTTTGTAAAAATCTTCTAAAATTTTAACATTTATATCTTGTAACTTTATATGTCCTATTGATTTATTTATTATTTCACACCAATGAGCATTTGCAATATAAGTTTTAGGCGACCAAATATCTTTTGAATATTTAAGCCATTCTTCAAGTAATTCTTTCATTGTTATTTTTGATTTATTAACAAAAGAGTTGTTTTTTAATTGTGATTTGATTTCATTTTCTCTTAATATTGCTTCTTTTTTTCCACCATAAAAAGTTTCATAATGATTTATTCTTTTATTTCCGTTATATCCAATAGCAACTGTTATTTTATATTTTTTGTTTCTTTCTAGTTCTTTTATTGCCATTTAATTCACCTGCTTTCATTTTTGATTTGTATTCTGTTATCCATTTGTAAAATTCTTCTTCTGTTATTTTTTCTTCTTTAAATAATTCGCTTTTTTTCTTATATTGCTTTTTATATTTTTCATATTTTTGTAATAACTTGTTTTTTATACTTAAAGAATCATTATTTCTTTTAATTTTCATTCTATAATTTGCTCCAATTAATTCGTGTTCTTTTTTTATTCTATCTGATTTTATTTTTTCTTTAAAAAAGATTTTTGAAGAAACTTCTTTACAAGTTTTTTTAGAATTTTGAGGACTAATATTATTACAATATTTTTCATCACTTCTACTCAACGGTATAAAATACTTACTACAATTTAAACACTGATTAATTATAACTTTAGCACCGATACTTTTTGATAGTGAAGCATATAGTAAATCTAACAAATTAGTAATTTTATAATATTCAATAAATTTAAATTCATTTGCCTTGCTTCTAGAAAAAGTTATTTCTTCATTTATGTCTAAAAACTGAAAAGAAAAATATATTTGTGTATTGTAATTAAAATTCATTTTAAAAATTAAATCTTTTTCTTCCTCTCCTAATATTTTATCATTTAAAAAAAGATTATAATTAAGATTGTTAGTAAAATATAAATATTCTGTTTTAATAAAGATTATATCCTCAATAAGTTTAGACAATTCTTCATAAATAAATTTTTTAAAACTTAAATTAGATTTTTTCGTATTTAAATTAATATATTTAACACAAAAAAAACTTGTAAAACTTATTACTTGAAAAATTGAAAATATCTTTTCAATTTTATTATCTAGTTCAACTAAATCTAGTAATATTTTCGTTTGAATTGAAATTTCATTATTATCACTATATGTATTTATTTTGGATATAGTTGCATTTAATAAATCTAAAATTAACTTTTGATTATTAAGAAATTTTAAAAAAATATTCCCAATATCATTTTTATAGATTATTTCAAAAATTGTTTTCCCTTTAATATCCCCTCTTAAAATATATTCTTTCCCTTGTATAAATGAATAATAATATCCAAAACTTTCTTTAGAATACTCCAATATTAAATCGCAAATTTTATTTTCCATAGCCACCTCTCTGTTACGAATATGTAAAAATTTTATTTTCTCCGTTGACGAACAAAACAATACTTGTTATAATGTTCGTGAAAGCAATAATAATACTTATTCGAAACAATTATAACTCTTGTTATTATTGTTGTCAATACCAAAACAGAAAGGATGTGATATAATGGCAAATTTAGATATTAAAAATAAACTTAAGGAAATGAAAGTTACTCAATGGAAATTAGCTGATAAACTTAACATAGGAGAAACAACTTTAGTTAGAAAATTAAGAAAAGAATTAGATAAAAATGAAAAACAAAAAATTTTAAAAATAATACTAGATTTAAGCAAGGAAGGTGAAAATTAATGGAAAATATAAGTTTTAATATTAAAGAAGCTTCTAATTATCTTAAATGTTCAGAAAGTATTCTTCGCAAAATGATAAAAAACAAATCTATTAGTTATTACAGAATAGGAAACAGGATATTTTTTAGAAAAGAAACTATTGATTTATGGATAAAAAATCAAGAATTACAAAATATTCAGAGTAATAATTATGAAGCAAAAATTAAATCTTTAAAAAGTGAGGTGAATTAAAAATGATTATAAAGACAAAAAAAGAAGCGGATTTTAAAAGCCTATTGTCTCCACTTCTTTATAATAGCATTAGAAAAAGCTATTTTAATTATTATACCTCAATATTTCATAAAAATCAACTATAAAGGTGGGATAATAATTATGCCAAAAATAAAGTTTACAAAATTTAAAGATTATGAAACAAAATTAAGAGGAGATAATGGACAAACATTAAATGAACAGCATATAAGATTAACTCGAAGTCTGCTCCTAAGTCCTGCTTATAAGGATTTAGGTAAAAATGCAATAAAATTATTAAATGCAATGAAAATTATTGCAAGAGGTGAAAAAGAATTTAATTTTTCTTCTAGTTTAGGATTAGTCTATTTAGGATTAAAAAAAGGCAATGAAAAATCTGTCAGAAATGCAATCACCGAACTAGAAGACCACGGATTTATAAGACATATATTTTTTAGTAATGGTGGTGGACATATTCCAAATAAATTTGAATTTAGTTCAGAATGGACTAAATGGAATAAATAATGTTTATTAGGTAATCGATGTATAACTATATAGTGTGGGGTTAAATATCCTAGCTATTATGATACAGTTAATATAATAATTTAATTCTTTAAGTATAAGGATTTTATTAAAATATTATGGGGGTTAAAATTCCCTCCAAATTATAAAAAAAACATTAAAATATTTGTTTAGGAAGGAATAAATTTCCTATCAAAGAAGAAAAAAAGCCACCCTAAAATTTAAAGAAAGGACAGGAAAATAAATAATGGATTTTATATCAACAGAAAATTATAAAAATCAAAAGGAACTAATTTTAGAACATATAAAACTATATGGAAATATTTCAACTTTAGAAGGTTATGAAAAATATAAAATAATGCGAGTAGGAAGTGTAATAAATTTATTAAGAAAAGAAGGTTATAACATAATAACTATTATCGAAAAAAATAAGAAAACTAAAAAGAAATATGCAAGATATTTCTTGAAAGAAGGTGGAAAAAATGAAATATTATAATACTAGTTTAGATGAACAAGAGACAATAATAAATATAGACTATTTTGAAAAAAATCTATATATTTATAGTTCAAGAAAATCTATCATTGAAAGATTAAAAAGAAAACTAGGAAATCCGAATAAAGAATATTTTACTCAAGAATTAATAAGTGGTGCTTGTTGGCAAATATCTTTTCAGGATAAAGAAAGAATTAGAGTTGCATTAAGTAAAATGATTTTAATTGGACAAATGAAATAATACTTTAAAATCCATTTTATAGTTACATTTAATTAAAAAACTTAATTAAATAAAAGAAAAATTTTATGAATAAATATACTTTATTATATATTTGATGAAATTTTTAAAAATATCGCATAACCTCATAAAAAATAGCAAGTTATTCTTGCTATTTTTTATATAACCTCGTTTCTTATATTATTCTTTTTTGCTAGCTCCCATTTTTCTGACAATTTAAGCATTTCTTCTCTAGGAGATTTTACATATTTTAAAAGAACTATTTGTTCTTTGTCTCTTACATAAATTGTTCCATATTTAAAAATATTTTCTTTAGCAGTAATATTAATTATTCTATATAAAGGAACAATTTGTTGAGTTTTATTAAAAACACCTTTTTCCACGATTAATTTCTCATCATTATAATAATATTTACAATTTTTCAAAATAAAATAATAGCAAATGGGTACTATTAAAATTAAAAATATTGTAGATATGCTAAATAATACCCCAATTATAATCCAAAAAACAAGTAAAAATTTGCTAATTTGTATTTCATAGTAATCTTCCATAAAAAACACCTTTTTCTAATCTAATCCAATTTGACTTTTAGCTGTTACTTTTGCGTTAATAAATGATACAGTTGCATTTGATATTCCATTTGAAGCATACCAATAATATATTTGCATTGACTGATCGCCATAAGCACTTTCTGTTGATAATGTTCCTTCTTCACCGATGATATCTACTACTTGTTGATATGTCATCCCTGTTTCTATTTTATTAAATTTCTCTAATGTAATTTTTTCTTGAGTTTGAACAATGTCTGTTCCTGTTTGAGTAGTAGTATTATCATTTGATGACATTATTGCACCAATCCCAATAAATATGACTATTATTCCTATAAAAACTCTTAATCCTGTATGTTTTAATTTCTTTCCACATTTTGGGCATACTTTAGCACTTTTACTAATCTCTGCTCCACATTCTTTGCATATTTTCAATGCCATTTTATTTCCCCTTTCTTTTATTATTTTGTAATAGTTTATCATAACTTGTAATATTTTGCAATACTTTTGTTATGCAGATAATATAAAAACATTTGCATATACTACTATATATATTTTTGCAATGCAGGAGTGATAATATGAAAAAATTTAAAATACCTTCTATTCCACCAACAACTAATAAATGTATTAGATTTCCAAATAATATAATTGAAGAAGTAGAAGAAGCAATAAAAGGAAAAGACTGTACTTTTACCGCCTTTGTAGTAGAAGCTGTTAAAGTAGCACTTGAAAATTTAAAAGAAGATGATTTATAAATTAAAAATCATTTTCTTTTTTTATAGACTGTGTTATCTATTTTTTTATGAGCATTTTTGTGCATTATAAATAATAAATAAATATAGAAAATAAAGTTATTTTTTTGTTCGGCTTTTTTCGAGTTTCATTCGTCTTTTTTATGTACTTTTTTTTTACTTTTTTAACACTGTTAAAGATTAATTTAGACTACGAAAAAGCTACGAAAGTTATAAAAAATTATAAAAATATAAAACAACTAAAGATAAAATGAAACAAGTAAAATATTGAAATATAGAGGTTTATAATAATTCATAATATTTTGTAAAAAGTGCTTAAATGCACTCATAACCCAAAGGTCGTAAGTTCGAGTCTTACCCCCGCAACCAAAACGGACATAAAAGAACTTTTGCTTATTTTCAAGTTGGGTTCATTTTGTGCGTATCAATAAGAAAACAAGGTTGAGATATACCTTGTTTTACTTTTTATTATAAAACGATAGACGTTCGCCTGAATAATGTAGAAAATATTGTAAAATATTATCAATCTTTCATTGTCAAAAGGCAGTCTTTTACATAATGACAGAAATTGAGTAAACAAAATAGCACAATCCGAACAAAAATACTTTGCTTAATGTCTCTATCTAATTACGCATTTTTTTAGTTATGTCAAATAATTTTTTCTTTTTTGTATTCCTTCAAGTATCGACGAATCGCTCAATCAATTATAGCAATATTTGTACTGTATAATTTGTATATCATTAATTATAAGTTTATATAGAAGACTATCACAACAGTACTTAGAAAAATGTATAAAAATCATTTTATCATTCAACACAAATACTATCTTTTATTGCTTCAAATTTTGATTCTCCAATTCCTGGTACATCTTTTATATCTTCGATGTCTGAAAAATAACCATTTTCTGCTCGATATTGTATTATTTTTAGGGCAGTAGATGGGCCAATTCCACTTAATGTTTCTAATTCTGTTTGGGTAGCTGTATTGATATTAATTTTTTCTTCTTGTTGCTGTTCTTCTACTACTACACCCACACCATGTGTAATAGTTACTGCTTCTTCTTCAATGTTGCTTGGTATATAAATCTTTTGTCCATCTTTTAATTTGTATGCTAGATTTATTTTTTTCATATCTGCATCTGAGGTCACTCCACCTGCTTGTTCAATTGCATCTGCAATTCTAGCTCCTTCTTTTAATTTTACTATTCCTTCTTGTTCTACACATCCTGTTATATGTACAATAATTTCTTCTGTATTAATGTTTTCAATATCTTCTATGTTTTCTGTAATTTCTAGTTCTGTTTCTGTATTTTGTTGCATAAAATAGTATATAATGGTGGTTATCATAATTACAAACATTCCTATAAAAATTATTTTTTGTTTTTTATTTAGATTTTCCATATTGTTCTCCTCTCTTTTTATTAAAATTGTATAAAATGCTTGAATTCGTATTGTCTTTTCGATATAGTATAATAGATAAATCAAAGGAGCCGATTTAGATGAAACAATTAAGGGTTTTTATAATATTTTTTGTTATTTTAGTTGTTTTTAATTTTCCAGGTTTCTCTTATGCTTCCTCTGAAATTCCTAGTATCTCAATTCAATCCCCATCTGCCATTTTAATACATGCAGATAGTGGCATAATTTTGTATGAGAAAAATTCAAAGGAAAGAATGTTTCCTGCAAGTACAACTAAAATAATGACAGCTATTTTAGTCATAGAATCTGAACATGATCTATCTGAACTTGCGACAGTAAGCGAAAACGCTGTTGCTAGCATACCAGATGGTTATTCTCATGCTAATCTTAAGGTCGATGAACAGTTTACATTAGAACAACTATTAGATGTTTTAATGCTTCCTTCTGCAAATGATGCAGCCAATGTATTGGCTGAACATATTAGTGGTTCTGTAGCTGCTTTTTCGAATCTTATGAATGAAAAAGCTATTGAAATTGGATGTCTTGATACTCATTTTGTTAACCCTAGTGGAATTCACTCTGAAAATCACTATTCTACTGCCTATGATTTAAGTTTAATAGGACGCTACGCTATGCAGGATGAAACATTTAGAAGCATTGTTTCTAAAACTTCTTGTTCACTTCCTGCAACTGAAAAATATCCTTTTGAAGATCGAGTTTTTAATAATTCTAATAGATTATTATATAGTGATGATATTTATTATTACCCATATGCTATTGGTATCAAAACTGGTTTTACGACACCTGCTGGTGATTGCTTAGTTTCTGCTACTTCTTATAATGATTTGTCTTTTATTGCAGTTATTTTGGGTGGAGATATAGATAATGACGAGATTAGCCAAAGGTATTCTGATACCATAAGTTTATTTCGTTTTGCTTATAATAATTATGTGATTCATACTTTTAAAAATAAATGGGATTTTGTACAGAAGATAGAAGTGGAAAACGCTTCTTTAGATACAAGAAATTTAAATTTGTTATGTGATAATAATATTTCTGCTCTTGTAGCAGTAAACCAAATTGATGATATTAATGGTGAAATAATTTTAAATCAGAATATTTCAGCCCCAATAAGAGAAGGCGAAATTCTTGGAAAGATTAAATATTCTATGTTAGGAGTTTCTTATGAGGCTAATTTAATTGCTGAAAACAATGTTGATGTAACACCTATTTTTAAATATATTTTAAAACCTATTTTTATTATTTTATTGATACTTCTCATTTTATTTATTATTTTTAGAAAGAAAAAAAATAATTTCTATGAAATTAATAATGTTAGATTCTAATATTTAAGAATGTATAATATATATTTCAAAAACAAAAGGGCAAAAAAATTTCTTTTGCCCCCTTTTTTATTAACAAGATTGAGTTTTCTCAGTATGTATACTCTTATTATTCTTCTGTAAATTCATTTGTCTCTTCAATACTATTTTCTTTAGTTTCATCTTCTACAGGATTTAGAAAAATTTTGTCTACTAATTCTTTTGTTTCTTCCACATCGTGGAAAAACATGTAAGTAGATGTTGCTTCTACATATTTATCACTGCCAGGTAATGTTTCTGTTTGTAGATTTTCTGTTGAGAAATTAACGGCATATGGTAAATAATCCTTTATTTCGTTCATTGGCATGTTTGTTTTTATGTTACGATAAATAATGTCAATAAAACTTCCTATTTTTAAAATATTTTCTGGCTTTAATGTTTGTTGTAATGTTGCTGAAATGAATTCTCTTTGAGTTCTCATCCTTCCATAATCTTCTATACCATATTCTGACGGGTAAGTTGTCCAATTTAATCTTTCATCATTATGTCTAAATCTTACAAGCTGTTCTGCTTGTTCACCATTTAATAATTGGTATCCAGCCTGTAAATCAATATCTAAGTCTTGGGTTGTATCTCTGTATAACATTCTCATTGGAACATCAAAATATACTCCACCTATTTCATCCACAATCTCTTTTAAAACATTTGTATTAACCCAAACGTAATATTCTATATTTAGTCCTGTAATTTTATTTGCTGCCTCTACCGCGTTTTCAGGATCCTCTCCACCTTTATAAGCATTGTTTATTTTATAATATGCTGTTGCTCTACTTCTGTCTGTTCCAGTATATGTGTCTCTTGGTATTGACATCATTGCCGCGGTTTGTGTTTTAGGATCGTATTTGCATACTATGATTGTATCTGTCAATCTAGAATCCCCACTTACGCTTTCTCCCAACACTAGAAAATATAGTGGTTCTAAGTCCTTAAGGGTTTCTGTATCATGCCCAACTAAAGTTGCAATCATTCCTTGCATTCCACCACCATTTTTGTTTATTTTATATACAAAAAAAAGTGCAATTAATACTAATATAACTAAAATTACTAAAAAAATCTTCAAACCAATTCTCTTTTTTTTCCCTTTTTCTTTTGTTGTTTCCTTTTTTTCCATTTCTATCAACTCCTACATTTTATACGTTTGTTAGTATAACATAATTCATTTTAATTGACAACTATTTTATTTATTAATTTTTTATACAAAATTGGTACTCCTCTAATTTTCCATATCTTTTTTTGTTCCTTTGTAAATACATTTTTATGTGTTTTTTAATGAATAAGTACTTGTAGCAATAAGTTATTATTGTATAAGATACTACTTAGTAATGAACTTTGAATAGCTTCTAAAAATTCACTCGTATTTATAATTGGTGATAGCAAGTATATAATAGCAAAAAATAAATATATAATAAAAAAGCCTCTTAAAATGCCATACAATATGCCTCCTAATTTGTTAAATTGCTTTATTATTGGTATTTGTGCTATAGCTTCTGCTAAGAATTTCAAAAAGAAGAGTAAAATACGTATTACTAGAAAGATTCCAATAAATACAATTGCGTTTACTATTGTTCTTGTTAAATTTATTGCCACTATCTTTGCTACTTCGTTTTGTGTTTCTGTAGTTATGTCTTGTATTTGTTCTTTTACATATTCTGTAATAATTTCTGGCATATTTTCTTGGTTTTCTTCTGCAACTTCTTCTTGATTGTCTTTTGCTTCTATCGTATTTTGAATAGCAGATTGTATATTATTATCAAATTCCGTATGTTCTATTATGTAATTTGTAATTGGATTACTTAGAGCAAATGCTAATATAATAGCAATTAGAAATGATGCTATTTTAAAAGCAACTCCTATTAGACCTTTTTTGTAGCCCATAATTATGGAAAAGAATATTATTAATATAACGGCTATATCAATTATTATACTCATTTAATTTTCCCCTTTCGTTCTTTAGATCCTGTTTGCTTATAAATTTACTAACTCTATTTTGTCTTTATATATAATCCCTGCTAAATTACCACACACTACAACATCCTTTATATCTCGTGTTGATGTGTATTTTTTTATCAACCATCCATTTGTATGAATAAAGTGAACTTCTGTTCCTAGGTTAAGAGCAATTACATTTTCATATGTTTCCATACTTTTAGGTAGAAGCTCTGTTTTATATAGATTTATTTTGCCAGTATTTACTTGTTTTATTTCAACTTGTGCTTCTGAACTAAATAGTCCTGTGGCTTTTTTCTTGATCTCTACTGTATAACCATTTAAGTTAATATCTGCAAATATTGTATCACTATCGAATTTTGTTTCTTCTGTTACAGTTTCCGATATTCTTTTTATAATATTATTATCAAACATACACATTAATGTATTGTTATCTTGGTAATAAATGTTAGTTATAATACTCTTGCTATCAGCATTATGTGTATATATTACAGCATTTTTAGAATCAGTTTGTGCTTTTTCCACAGATATTATTTTTATACTAGATTGTATTATGCTTCCAGAATAATTAATTTCTGCAATTGCCAATTCTTTATTATCGCTGGAAATAGCTGTATCTACAGCATATGTTGATGATAAATATGCTGTTGTTATATCTCTTCCTTCTAGGCTAATCATTTTTACAATCGTTTTATGGTTGACGGATACATAACCGTTTTTGTTTACATTAACATGTAATATCGAGTCCTCTAAATCTTTTTGCCATATAATATTCCCTTCTGATATTAAATATAACTTGTTACCGTCCTTTTTCTGCTACACATATATATTTTCCGCTTGAAGCAAATATGGGGCTTGTAATATTTACCTCTATTTCAAACTCTTTAGTGCCATTACTATTATATATTTGTAAAATATTGTTACTAAGCACTACTACATATTTGTCATATGCATAAATATAGTTATTTGCCTCCGTATCTGCTTCAATAATAACACCTGTATTTTCTGTTATCTCCTTTCGAAAAATATATATGTCAATCCAAGCTCGGAACTGGTCATTTGCTACATAGAAGGAAAATAATACTATAATAGCTACAAGAAGACATAAAAGTGCAATAAATTGTATAACCTTTTTTTTATTTATTTTTTTATTTTCTTTTTTTCGATAATCATCTAATACATAATATTTCATAATTTTCTCCTTCTTTTGTCTTCTCTTCTAGAGTGTATCAATAAACACTTATTTTTTCAAGATTTTAATCAAGTTTTTTGCAAAATGGTTTCTTCGCACATATTCTTCTAGCTAATGGAATATACCTTAATTAAATTTAATTTTGTCCTAGGAAGGGTGAATTGTATGACCTCTGTTTATCCTCTTGTTATTTCTTTTTTACTTATATTTCTTTCAGAACTTGGTGATAAAACCCAAATTTTGGTTTTATCTTTTTCTTCTAAATTAAAAACGATTACTATTTTAATTGGAGTTGCCATTGGTTCTTTTTTAAGCCATGGAATTGCTATTTTATTTGGTAGTGTTCTTGGAAACACAGGTAGCCTTGTTATGCATCGAGTTCTAGAATTAATTACCTATTGTTCTTTTGTTTTAATTGGCATGGTATCACTTTTACCCAAAAAAGAAAAACCTGAAAAAGCCAAACATTCTACTCTTAGTATACTATCTAAACTTAAATTAAACTATGTGTTTCTAATTGCTTTTAGCATAGCTTTAGGTGAATTCGGTGATAAGACTTTTCTGGCCTCAATCGGTCTTCGGTATTCAATACCCTTATTCTAAGTTTTTCTTGATTGTGGGTGCTATTATTGGTATGTGTATTAGTGATTTAATTGCTATTATTCTTGGTAAATTTTTGGCAAAAAAAATACCGACTAAGGCAGTTGAGTCCTTGTCTAGTATTTTATTTTTATTATTTGGTATTCTAGGACTTATTCATTTTTTATATGATTTCTAATTAAATACTATAACACATTTATATGTTTGTACAGTAGTTTCGCAAAGTAAAATTATGTCTTTTGTTAAATTTAGATTTTTACATGGGAAGGGAATATTCCCTTCCAGTAACTATATTTTTCCTGCTTCTTTTAATATATCACGAATAAATAGTTCTTTTCCATTTTCATCTCTTACTCTTAAATTTGGAAATGTTTCATACATCCTTATATTACTAAAGTAGTTTTCTTCTATTTGTGATATAATATTTTCATTTTTTTCACCTGTGTTTCTATTATAATAAATATCAAGTGCACGATTTTTATAAACAGTAGTTGCCCAGATAGTAACAATTCCATCTATACTTAGAAAAATAACCAATACTATTTCGATGATTTTTTTTAATTTCTTTGGTATTTTAGCTAACACGTGGTCAGTTGCTGGTCTTATAATTTTCATTAGTATTAATGCCAAAATTGCCCAATATATTGTATATGTTATACATATCCTTCCATTTAAATCAAATGGGAAGTGACTGTAATCCCAAAATCTAGTACCATACATTGCCTCTAATAAAAAGCTAATAACATATTCAATTATACTTCCAATTATTCCACCGAAAAAAAATATTTTAAAATCGTTATGTTGATATTTATTTAATGCTAATATTATTAAAGATGCTCCTACTCCATAAATAGGACAGAATGGACCCCATATTAATCCTTTTCTACTTTCTATATTACCTGTTGTTACATAACAAAATAATGTCTCTATAAATAAGCCTATAATGCTAAATATAATAAAATACCAAAACATATCACGAATATTTACTTTTTGTATATTCCCTTTATTTTGAGAAACACTCTGTTTAGTTTTTCCTTTTCTTTCCACTTTTTCCTCCCATTTAGTTTTAAAATATTTAAATTATTTATAAAATTAATTGACAAATCGTACATTTGATGCTATTATAATTATTGTATATTTATTGGACCGGTAGCTCAGCTGGATAGAGCAACGCCCTTCTAAGGCGTGGGTCGGACGTTCGAATCGTCTCCGGTTCACCATTATCGCTTTGTATAACCAAAGCGATTTTTTTGCATAGAAAAATAGATTTTTTTTGAAACATCAAACGATTTTTCCGAAACAACAAGGTTAGTCTTCCTGAGTCTAACCCAAGCAAAGCAAGTGGCATGTATTTTATCCCTGCTTTGATGGATATCTTATCAAAATGCCTTTTTATGCATATTGCTTTGCATTTTTTATATATATTTTTTATATGCTTTGACTATTATATCACTTCTACATATTTCTTGCAAATATACATTTTTTAGAATTTGCACATTATTACTGCCTTATTCTACCTATTTTAAAATTTACTAATTTTTTTTCTTTTTTGTGGCATACTATTTGAGGGTGATAAATGTGAATTCTCTATGGAAAGATATTCCAAACACTTGCTCTTTTCCAAAAATTGAACAAAATAAAATGGTGGATGTTTGTATTATAGGAGCCGGTATTACTGGAATTAATTTAGCATATATGCTACAAAACCGTGGTCTGAAAGTAGCAATTTTAGAAAGAGATTCTGTCTGCAACCGGAGTTACAGCAAATACAACTGGTAAGATAACAAGTCAACATGGATTATTTTATTATTATTTAGTAAATACATTTGGAAAAGATACAGCTCTTTCCTATTTTCATTCTAATAATAATGCTATCTTGTCTATAAAGGAGATTATAGATAAGGAAAATATTGATTGTGACTTTGAATGGCAAGATTCTTTTGTCTATACAAATTCAGAAAATGAATTACAAAAAATTAAATTGGAGATAGCAACATTGAATTCACTGGGTTTTTCTGCAACTTTTTCTGAATCCCTTCCATTACCTTTTAAAACATTGGGTGGAATTTGCTTTCCAAATCAGGCACAATTTCACTCTCGCAAGTATTGCTTTGGTCTTGTTAAAAAACTTCATGATTCTTTTATTTACGAAAATTCCAAAGTTGTTGATGTAAAAAAAGAAGGAAACGGCTATAAAACTATTTGTGATAATGGGAATTTTGTGTATTCTACTTATATTGCCATTTGCTCACATTACCCAATTATTAATTTTCCTGGTTTTTATTTTCTTAAAATGTATCAAGATACATCGTATTTAATTGCTGTTGATACAAAAAGCAAACTATTTCCTGGCATGTATATTTCTGCTGAAGAGCCGACGACATCTTTACGAACAGCTCCTTATAAGGATAAACGAATTTTATTGTTGGGTGGTTCTGGTCATAAAACTGGAGATACGAGCATTGACGTGAATTCTTGCTATCGTAACTTAGAAAATTATGCTAAATCACTATATCCGAAATGTGAGATTTTGCACCGTTGGTCAACAGAAGACTGTATAACTTTAGACAAATTGCCTTATATTGGTAAATTTTCAAATCTCTTGCCAAATGTTTTTGTTGCAACTGGATTTAAAAAATGGGGAATAACTTCTTCTTATGTTGCCGCTAATATCATCTGTAATCAAATTTTGAAAATTCAGAATCCCGACTCTGATATATATAGAGCAACCCGTTTTGCTCCAATTGAAAACGGAAATGAGACAGTCAATATGGTAAAACAAACTGGCTTTTCACTTTTTTTGAACAAACTAAAGGCGCCAGCTCTTTCTTTTAGCGATATAAAGATTGGGCATGGTGGAGTTGTTAATTATAATAATACAAAAATAGGTATTTTTCGTAAATCATCTGATGAAATAATAGCTATAAATCCTTACTGCACGCATTTTGGGTGTGAGCTTTCTTGGAACGAATTAGAAAAAACTTGGGATTGTCCTTGCCACGGTTCTCGTTATGATTATACTGGTAAACTCCTAACTGAACCAAGCAAAAAAGATTTAGAGCGAATTGATTTATCTAGTTTTTAATAATATTGCACTTCTTTTAGTTCATTTAGTAATTTGTATGTATAATGATAACGGAAGCTCTTCGGTTACAATAAATCTTTTTATTATCATATCTCATAAATTATGCTTATTGACTTTAGATAATACTTTTGAATTTTGAATTGCATTATTTGATAAAACTGTTAGAAATATTTTCGGTTGATGCAAAATTTTAAAAATACTGCTAATTTAAAATGGACTGGACTTATTAAAAATTATATGCTTTTTGTTTAAGAAATCATTTTTAGAGATTTAATATATTGTAAAAAATAATAGCAAAGTTAAACACTCTGCTATTTCTTTCTACTTAACAGGTTATCTTTCTTTGTATTCCTAGTCCATCTCCATTACAAATTAATGTTTCAACTCTTTTCTTTGTTCTTTTTTCTGTAGTAGTTGTTTTTAAAGTTTTAATGAAAGTCTCTTTTTTTTCTTGTTCTATATTAATCCTAGGTTCTTGTATTTTTTTTACTTCATCTTGTTTAATAAACATTTTTTTTATAAACAAAATCATTTTTCTTATAAAATTCATCTTTCTTGTCCCTCCTCAGCCACCACTTTGCCAGAACTATTTGATAAATCAATATCTTCGCTTTCTTGTTCTTTAGTTTCCCATGGTCTAAATCCGTTTATGCTTTTTTAAATCTTCTTCATAACATTCAAATTGTCTAATAAATTCTTCTTGTGGTAATTCTACAAATTGTCCTTCATCTTTATTTGCAACATAAAATTTATTTCCTAATTCATTCGAATTTATATAAACAAATAAAATAGGTCTTTTTTCTTTGTCTGTTCTATTATAAACTCTACTTACAACACATTTATTAAATCTCAAATTCTCATTACTTAAAAGTACATCACTTAAAATACTCATACTAGAATTTTGACATGTTGCAAATTCAGGACAAGTCGACTTTAGTAGTAAAAGTTGTTTGTTAACATTTTGCTCTGGTTCATTTGCATAAATTTCATCTAATTGTTTCGATTTTTCTAATAACTTTTTTATTGGAAATTGACCATCTCTGTCTGCCAATCCAACACTTGTAAATAGATTTCTTAAACTTTGTTCATCTAAATTTAGACTTGCATCTTGCAATTTTTCATCATTTTTATGGCAATTATGGTCTTTGCCTTCTATATCAATATCGTTTTTTCTTGCTTGTTCATAACTTATACAAAAATTATTAGGCTTTCCACCAAATCTATGTCCTATTAAATTCCAAGTTGGATCCAATATAGTATTTCCTTTTGCAATTTCTCCATTTGAAAGTGGAAGCTCAATATCCTTAATTTTTAAGAATGCATGTGTACTACTACTTATAATTTCACTTTCTATACCAATTCGTCTAAGCATATATTGCTCTACTTTTGCTATTCCATTACAAATCCCATAACCAGAAGAAATTATCCTCCATAAAGCTCTACAATCTGCATTATTAAACACTTCTGTATCAAAGTCAGGACTATAACTTATTTTTTTACCTATTGCATTATCTATTATTGCCATTTTTTGTGCTTTTGAATATTCAGGATTCAAGTCGTCAATTATAAAGTTTATCCATTCTTCTGCTTCCTTATATTCTGTAGTAGTTGAACAAAATGTTACAGTTTCATTCAGAGTACTAAAAACTGTCATATTGGGACAAACATCACAAAGTTCTATAAATTTAGCTCTCTGTTCTTCTGTAAATTCTTCAGGATTTATGTTCATTAAATTATCCAATCCACAATAGTCTTCTAAATTTCTTTCCAAATCTAGATCTAAAATAATTCTTCCACCATGTTTTGTAGTTTGCATACTAAGTGCTAATTTATATTCTTTTGGAAAATTGGTTGTATCAATGCTCTGTTTAACACCTTCTCTTAATGTAGCTAATATTTCTCTTTTTTCATTTAATGTTAAATCAGTATTTTCTAAATTTGCTACAAACTTTTTTTGTTGTTCAGCATCTAATTCGCATACAATTTCATAAGGAGATATTCCATTTTCACTACAAAATTCTTTATGTTCTACTAGAAATCCAATTAATGTGTTAGTATCTAATGTTTGTAACACACCGATAATGTCAAACTTACTAAAGTTATTTCCTGCCAATAATGAATTTACTTTATAACAATCGGTACAAGTCATTAATATATCAGATTTTTGATGGCTCGAAAATTGATATGTTTCTATTGCTCTATCTTTTGCTTCTTCACTTGATAACCCTTTTACTAAATCAATTATTTGAAAATCTGTCAGGTGTAATTTATTTGTAATTAGCTCTACATCCAACAATATTTCTGTTTTTGCTTCTTCTGCTAAACTTTCTATAATATCTTTTAGTTGATAATTAGCAATTTTATGTTTTTCTATAAATTCGTAATCATGTAATAATTGTTGTTTTACAGTATCACTCATTTTTTTCATAATATCAACTATTTGATAACTTTCAAGACCATTCATAATATTATCATTACTCATCATTTGTAATATTGTACTTTCATCGGAAACAAGACCAATTATTCTACCTTTTATCCAGCCTTTAACTTGTCTAAAGTGTGAATAATCAAATAATTTCATTTTTTCTTCATCATTCAAAAAAACATTAATTAAGCCCAAAAGCTCTTCTACATTAAGCTTATATTGTTTTAATGTTTCAGGACTTGCAAATACACTTAATTTATCATCGGTTTCTTCTAATAATTTTCTTAAATCTTGCGCGTTCATTATTCCTCCTCTTTCGTGTTCATATTCTTCATTATGTTTATATTATCATATTTTTGTAAAATTTGAAACTGTAAAAACAAAAATAAATCGCAATAGCCTAAAAATTTATAAATTATATTAACTTTCGACATAATTCACGGTATAGAATATTGAACTACAGAGTTCTCCACCATGAGTTATGACGTGCTATATAACTCGGAATTCAGTGAGATAAATTTACTAGTTTGATACCTATATCAAAGAAAAAAAATCAAACATTTCTGATTGATTTTTGTATCAATTCTGTTCAATTTGGGTCTAACAGATACGTCACTGGTGCGCCTGGAGGGATTCGAACCCCCGATCTTCAAGTTCGTAGCCTGATATTCTATCCAGCTAAACTAC
>CALXYG010000037.1 GCA_944392885.1 uncultured Clostridia bacterium | reverse complement strand
ATAGGGGGGTTCTTACTAAGCAATTAGAAAGAGACAAAACAGATATTTATTCAGATGGGACTATGGCAGACTATTATGGAATTATTCGTTATGCTATGAGGGGAACCAAAATAGATGATGGAATACTTACACCAGAAGGAGCTGTGTCTGCTAATATACAGAATGGAGAGGGAATACCAACCATATTAATAGAACATTGTTTTATTAATGGAAATGATTATAAGTTTGTTGACTCTGATGATGATATTGCAAAACTAGCTAGAGCAGATGCTAATGCGATTATTTCATACTATCAATTAACAAAAATAAATAGCGAAAAAGTAATAATAAATAATTTAAAAGAAGAAAATGGAATGTTAACAAAAATACCAGAAAAAACGGAAAAAACAGAGTTTAGCAATAATTTTATAATAAGTGATAGTTTATATGTTGAAGTAAAAGGTAATAGTGATTACATTGGTACAGGCACAACAGTAAACATTATACATAAAGAGTCAGGAGCAGTAATTAATACATATACCTGTATGATATTTGGGGATACAAATGGTGATGGCAAGGTTTCTTCTGCTGATTATGTATTAACAAAAAACCACATTATGGAAACAATGCAATTAGATGGAATTTATAAACAAGTAGCAGATGTAAATAGAGATAACAAGATATCAGCATCAGACTATGTATTAATAAAAAATCATATTATGAATGGAACAGAATTAAAAATAGAGTAAAATATTATTTAAGTAATATGAAATTTAATTTTCTGTAATCTAAATTAAAAGATGGTTAGGTATCAAATACTTAGCCACTTTTTCAGGTTGTATAAGAAAACATTTATATTTATTATAAATTTGTAAAAAATATTGCCAAGAAAAGCTATAAGGTGGTAAAATATTAAAAAAAAGTTTAAGGAGGAAAAGGTGTGGAAGAGAACAAAGTTTTAAGTAAAACATTTCTTTGGATGTTTTTAGGATTATTTGTAACAGGAATAGTTGCATGGTACACGTATAGTTCAGAGCTGTATATAAATTTTTTGACAGATAACACATTCTATATCTTACTAATTGTTGAAATAGTAGTTGTTTTACTTTTTTCATTTTTATTTAAAAAATTATCACCAACAATAGTAGCAATTTTATATTTTGCTTATGCTACTATAAATGGAGTTACACTTTCTACTATTTTTGTTTTATTTGAAATGTCATCTATCTATTTATGCTTTTTCATATCAGCAGTTGTATTTGCCGGAATGGCATTTTGGGGTTATAAAACAAATGTAAATTTAGGAAGATTTGCTCCAATGCTATATGGCTTTTTAATAGCAGGAATTTTGTTAAGTGTAATTAATTTATTTATGCAAAGAACTATGTTAGATACGGTTATTTCTGTGGTAGTATTAGCGGTATTTTTTGGAATCACTGCATACGATATTCAAAAAATAAAGCAGCTACAATATTCAGGTTTAATTCCAGAAGAAAAATTACATATTTATGGCGCTATGGAGATTTATCTTGATTTTATCAATATATTCTTAAGAATATTAAGTTTATTTGGAAAGAGAAAAAATTAATGGAAACGATATTTAGTAGAACAGAGGAATTAATTGGAGCTGACAACTTAGAAAAATTACATATGGCAAAAGTTGCTGTGTTTGGTATTGGCGGGGTTGGATCGTTTGTAGCAGAAGGGCTAGCAAGAGCTGGAATAGGTGAATTAATGTTAGTAGATAAGGATGTAATTAATGTTACAAACTGTAATCGACAAATACACGCAACTACTAAAACAGTAGGATACTCAAAAGTGGAAGTAATGAAACAAAGATTAATAGATATTAATCCTGAAATCAAAATATCAACATTTCAAGAGCTTTATATACCTAACAACACCACAATACCAATTGATAGTTCGTATTCTTACATAGTTGATGCAGTGGATACAGTTACTGCTAAAATTGGTTTAGCTGAATTAGCAAAAAAAATAATGGTGCCTATTATCTCATGTATGGGAACAGGCAACAAAATAGAACCAACTATGTTGCAAGTAGAAGATATTAGCAAAACATCCATATGTCCGTTAGCAAAAGTTATGCGACAAGAATTACGAAAACGTGGTATTTATCATCTAAAAGTAGTATATTCGAAAGAAACACCTTTAAAATCTCAAAACAATGTAATTAGCAGTATTGTATTTGTGCCATCTGTAGCTGGAATGATAATAGCAAGTGAAGTTATAAAAGATTTATTAAAAAAATAGTACAATTAAAAAAATATATGTTATAATATAAATGAAAAAAATGTAGAAAAAGGAGTTAAAACTTATGAAAAAAATACTAACAGGGATTTTAGTAATTATAATACTATTATTACAATGTGTAAATGTTGAAGCAGTAAAATTAGAAAGTATTAAAATGAATATTGAATTACCAGAAGAATATTATGACTTAAAAGCAGGAGTTGATTCAAATGATTCAAAAATAACTTATTATGAAACTGTATTAAAAACTACAAAAGAGGAATTGATTCAACTATATGAACAGAATTCTATTCTATATAATGGAATTAATACAAACCTTTCTAAAGAACTTATTGTTTCAGAGTCACAAAATTGGTTAACAAAGAAAATTTTTCATTTGAATACAGCTACAGATGAACAATTAGAGGAAGTGGAACGTGAACTTGCAGAACTTGCAACAGAACAAAATATGCAGGTTTTATCACAAGAAGTTTACAAAAAAGATGACATAGTTTTTATTTTTTCTTATATTCAAAGCAATGATTTAAAAATTTATCAATATTATACTATGGTAAATGGAAAAGGAATTACAATTTCTTTAAATTGCTCTTATTCAAATACACAAGTTGATGAACTAAGGAAAATAGTAGATACCATATCTTTTGATGAGATAGAAGAAAAGACACCAGACATTAGCAGCTATATTATTATTGGAATAAGTGCGATTCTTATTATTATAGTAATAGTATTAATGATAATGGAATTTTCTAAAAAGGAAAGTAAAAAATAGAGGGAAGAAT
>CALXYG010000036.1 GCA_944392885.1 uncultured Clostridia bacterium | reverse complement strand
ATGCTGGAATATCACAATTCAAATTGTTTACTGATATTACAGAAGAAGACTGGAATTTTGTAATAAATACTAATTTAAAATCAGCACTATTTATAACTAAAGAAGTAGCAAAAAATATGATTCATTATAAGGATGGATTAATAGTAAACATATCTTCAATTTGGGGGATAACAGGAGCTTCTTGTGAGGTTTTATATTCTGTTTCAAAATCAGGTCTAGATGGTATGACCAAGGCATTAGCAAAAGAACTAGCACCATCTAATATTAGGGTAAACTCAGTTGCTCCAGGAGCTATTGATACAGATATGAATAAGGATGTACTAGAAGAAAAGATAGAAGAAGTTATTCCTTTAGGAAAGATGGGAAGGCCAGAAGATGTTGCAAAATGTGTTAAATGGTTAGTAGAGGATACTTATACAACTGGACAAATCATTTCACCAAATGGAGGATGGGTAATATAATTAAATTTACAAAATTTGATTGTAAAAAAATATATTTCATGATAGGATAAAGGCGTAAATAATCTAATAAGGAGGAAGTAAAGTGAAAACAAAAGATGATAATGGAATTACTTTAATTGCACTGATGATTACTATTATCTTAATGCTTATCTTAGCTTCAATTACAATTTCATCAGGAATATCAGAAATTCGTAATTCAAGGGACAAAAAAGAACTTGCTGAATTGAGGATAGTAAATCACGCAGTATATGAAATGTATGTTAAATATACAAAAAATCCCAATACAGTTACACTTATAGGAGAAAAAATTACAACTGAACAAATGCAAGCAGTTGCTGATGAAATGGAAATTACTCTTATTTCTATACCAGATAGTTATAACGAAAATATTAGGGCATATTATAGATTAACACCAGATAATTTAGAAAAAATAGGAATTTACGATTCAGAAGACACTTATATTGTAAATTATGTAACTGGAGAGGTAATAAATGAAACAAGGAAGCAAACAAGAAATGGTGAACTCCTATATACATATACGAGAGCCGTCTTTGATAATCAAGATGTAACAGCATTTTAAAAAAGAAAGTGGGAGAAGATTATGGTTAATGAACTAATATATAATAAATTATTAGAGCTTGTTCCAAAAGAAAATATATTAGTAGAAGAACCAATGAAAAAACATACTTCCTTCCAAGTAGGTGGGAAAGCTGACTTTTTTGTAATGGCAACAGATATTAAAACAATAAAAAGCACTTTAGAAATTTCCATGAAAGAAGATGTCCCACTTACAATTATAGGAAATGGAACAAACACACTCGTAAGAGATGGTGGAATTCGTGGTATTGTATTAAAACCAGATTTAAAAAAATTTGGAAAAGAATTTAGGGAAGATAAAATTATTTATACTTGTGGAAGTGGCTTACCTGTTACATCAATTTCGAAAATAGCATTAGATGATGAGGTAGAAGGACTAGAGTTTGCTTTTGGTATACCTGGCACGTTAGGCGGTGCAGTTAGAATGAATGCAGGCGCTTATGGAAGCCAAATGCAAGAAATTGTAATGGAAACTACATATATTGACAATGCTGGAGAGTGCCATAGCATTAATAATAAGGAACATGAATTTGAATATCGTAATAGTATCTTCTCTAAAATGCAAGCAGTTATTATAGAAAGCAAATTATTATTGAAAAAAGGTAATAAACAAGAAATAGAAAAGAAAATGCAAGAAAACAAAATAACAAGAGTAGAAAAACAACCATTAGAATTTCCAAGTGCAGGAAGTACATTCAAAAGAGGCAGTAACTTCATTACAGCTAAAATAATAGATGAGTGTGGGCTAAAAGGTTATTACATTGGTGGAGCAGAAGTATCTACAAAACATGCAGGATTTATAATTAATAAAGGAAATGCAACAGCTAAAGATATTATAAATCTAATACAATTTATAAAAAAAGAAGTAAAAAATAAGACTGGCTTTGACATAGAAGAAGAAATTCAAATAATAGGGGAGGATAATTAGTAAGAATATGAAAGGCTTTTTAGAATGGTTTAAGTCAAGTACAAAGATGAAAAGATGGTTTTTTCTAGTGCTATTAGGTATTGTTTTATGTTGCTTTGGCTTTTCAAAAATATTTGTACAAAAGGAATTAAAATTTGAAGACCTATTATTAATAGTTATAACATTTATAATAGGATTTACCTTTGTTATTTTAGGAATTATATATATTCAAAAAAGAACATTAGAATTGCTAATTCAAGCTAATAGTATTGCTATTCAAAATGGTGGTAAAAATTCAAATATAAAATCACTTATATTTAATAAAAATCTATATGAAAAGGGTCCTAATATTGTAGTAATAGGTGGTGGAACAGGACTTAATACAGTACTAGAAGGAATAAAAAAATATACAAGCAATATTACTGCAATTGTAACAGTGGCAGATTACGGGAAAGAAGCAAGCAATTCAAGACGAGAACTGGAACTATTACCATTAGAAGATATTAAAGAGAGCATGGTTGCATTATCTAGTAAAGAAGATGAAATGAAAAAAGTAATAAACCATTGTTTTGTAACCAACAAATTAAGAGGCTTAAATTTTGGCGATATATATATGCTCGCTATGAATGAAATCTTTGGTAATGAAGCAATATATAAAAGTAGTGACATTTTAAAAATTATAGGCAAGGTATTGCCAGTGACATTAGATGAAATCAAAATATGTGCAGAATTAAAAGATGGTACTATCGTAGAGGAGAAAGATAAAATCTCGGATGTTGTTTATGAAAAAGTAACAAAAATAAATCGAATTTATATTTCACCTTCTAACGCTGTGCCGGCACCAGGTGTCTTAGAAGCAATAAGAAATGCTGATGCTATTATCATAGGACCAGGTAGTTTATATACTAATATTATTCCAAATCTATTGGTTAAAAATGTAGCAAAAACTATTAAAGAAAGTAAATCAATTAAAGTATATGTAAGTAATATCATGACAGAACCAGGACAAACAGATAATTACAGTATTTCAGATCATATCAATGCATTAGTTGAGCATGTAGGAAAAGGAATTATAGATTTTTGCCTTTGTGATACTGGAGAGGTAACACCAGAATTTGTACGAAAGTACAACAAAATGGGTGCAGATTTAGTAGAGCAAGATTTACAAAAAGTTTCAGGAAAAGGAATTACTATTATACAAAAAGATATGTCTATGATTAGACAAGATGTTATTCGTCATAATCCAGATTCTATAGCAACTGCTGTTATTGGATTAATATGTGATGATTTAAAATTTAAGGATAAACAAAATGATACACAGTATGTTTTACTAAATTCAAAATTGAAAGAACAGAAAAAGAAAGAAAAAGTCCATAACCATGGTAAAAAAATACAAAAAAAGAAACAACAAAAAGAAGAGAAAAAGATGGCACCAAAGTTTTCAAGGAAAAGTAAATTTCAAGAAAAATATAAAGAACGTATAAATGCAATACAAAACAGTGACCTAAAAAAAGAACAAAATAGAAAACTTTTTGAAGAAGCCGAAAAGTTTGATAAGATAAGAGAAAAAAACGGAAATGAAAAAAACAACTAAACATTTCTTATTCTAATTAGGGGGAATAACAAATGAAATATACAAAAGAAGGATTATCATTAGAAAATGCAATAACAAAAGAATGGGTTATTACAAATGGCATAGGAGGTTTTGCATCATCTACTATAATAGGAGCAAATACCAGAAAATATCACGGATTATTGGTAGCGCCACTTTCACCACCAGGTAGAAGACATGTAATTTTATCTAAGTTAGATGAAGCAATAGAAATAGATGGTAAAACGATACCTCTATATACCAATATAGGAAAAAAATATATCTCTGAGGGTTATAAACATCAAAAAAGTTTTGAAAAAGACTGTATTCCAACATTTTTATATGAAGTAGAAGGAATTGTTGTAAAAAAACAAATTGTAATGGAATATGGAAAAAATACAGTATGTATTTCTTATAAAATAAAAAGTGAAAACAAAAATGCAAAACTTACATTATCACCAGTTGTGAATTTCCGTGATTTTCATTGCATGAATACAAATCATGACTTTAAGTTAAACCAGACAATAGCAAAAACAAAAGTAAAAGTTATCATTGATGACAATAAAATGATTCCTATCTATTTTTCACTAAGTGAGGGAAATTATGTTTCTCATGAACATGACATATATTATAATATGTATTATATAGAGGAAGAAAAAAGAGGATTTTTCCCAGAAGAAAATCATATTGTAGCAGGTACATACTATGTAGATATTTTACCGTATGAAGAGAAGAATATTACATTTGTTTGTTCACTAGAAGAAAATATAGAGGAGATAAATGCTGAACAAGTAATAGAAAAAGAAATAAAAAGACTTGATAAAATAGTACGAGAAACAAAATTATTAAACAAAGCAGTAGACAAACAAGAAATTGAAAAAGAAAAATTAATTGAAACACTAGTAAAAGCAGCAGACACATTTTTAGTTTATAGAGAATTTACTAGATTACATACTGTTATAGCTGGTTATCACTGGTTTCTAGATTGGGGAAGAGATGCCTTAATTGCATTTGAAGGAATGTTTCTTATAACAAAACGATATGCTATGGCAAGAGAAGTCCTTCAGACATTTGTAAGAGACATAAAATTCGGATTAGTCCCAAATGGTTATTCAGGTTATGATAATAGACCGCTTTATAATAGTGTAGATGCAGCTTTATTATTATTTGAACAAATTGAAAAATACTTACGTTATACTAAAGATTATGTGTTTGTAAGGGAAAATTTCTATGATAAATTAAAGTTAATTATTCGTTCTTACCATACAGGAATTGATTTAGACAATAATAACATATATCTAGATGGAGATGGACTATTAGTTTCAGGTACGCAGAACACACAAAATACATGGATGGATGCAAAGGTAAATGGTTTTGCAGTAACTCCGAGAAATGGAAAAGCAGTAGAAATTAATAGTATGTGGTATAATGCGTTAAAGATTTTAGAGGGATTAAGTAGTAAATTTGGTGATAAAGAAACACAAAATTATTGTGCTAAATTAGCAGAGCACTGTAAAAAAAGTTTTGCAAAAAAGTTTTACAATAAAGATAAAGAATGTTTATATGATGTCATAGGGGATGACAAAATAAGACCAAATCAGATTTTTAGTATTGCTCTTACATATCCAGTTTTAGACCCAGGAAGTGTTAAGGCTAGAAAAATGTTTGATACAGTAACTAAAAAATTACTAAACAAATATGGTTTAAAAACACTAGCAAAAGGAGAAAAAAACTATATTGATGTTTATTGTGGTGATGCATTCAAACGAGATATGAGTTATCATCAAGGAATTACTTGGACTTGGCTTCTTGGTATATATAGTGATGGATTTAGAAAAATAATAGAAGCGGAAAAACATATAAAGGAAAAAGAGAAGTTACAAGAGCAGTGGAAAGACTTTCAAAAAGGAACACAAAAAACTTTCCAGAAAGTAGTAACTGATGGAATTTGCGTACGGAAGTATTCCAGAGTTATTTGATTCGAAATCACCATATAAAGCAGGAGGAGCCGTTTCGCAAGCATGGAGCGTAGCAGAAGTATTACGAATATTATGTCAGAATTAGGAGGCTAAAAGGAGTATGCGTATTTTGGGAATTGACCCAGGATTTGCAATTACGGGTTATAGTATTATTGATTATATAGGAAATCATTTTTCATTAGTAGAAAGTGGAGCAGTTACAACACCAGCTGGGATGTCGTTTCCATTACGTCTAACGAAAATATATGATGACTTAAATACAATTATAGACACATATAAACCTGATGCTATTTCTGTAGAAGAACTTTTCTTTAATCAAAACACAAAAACAGCAATTAATGTTGCACAAGCTAGGGGAATTATATTAATAGCAGGATGCAAAAAAAACATACCAACATTTGAGTATACTCCACTGCAAGTAAAACAAGCTGTAACAGGTTATGGAAGAGCAGAAAAAGTACAAGTACAGAAAATGGTGAAATCTATTTTAAAGGTAGACAAGTTACCAAAATTAGATGATATAACAGACAGTATGGCAATTGGAATTTGTCATGCGCATTCGCAACGTTTTTCAATGAAACTTTAAAGACTCTATATATTATGAATATAAGGGAAAGGAAAATCTCATGATAAAAGTAGAAGAATTAGAAAAACAATTAAAAACAACACAATTAAAATCTACTTACCTTTTTTACGGAGAAGAAGTATATTTGCTGGAAAATATGGTAAAGAAAATAAAAAAGATTTTCGGTGAACTTGTGGTAGGAATCAATTATATAGTCATAGATGATACAAATGTACAAAACTTAATTCCAGAAATTGAAGTACCTGCTTTTGGTTATGAACGAAAACTAATTATAGTAAAGAACAGTGGATTATTTAAGAAAGAGCCAAAAAAGAAAAATACAAATATAAATAATATATCAACTAAAATAGATGAATATATTTTACAAAAAGGGCAGACCTTAGAAGAAAACTGCGTTCTGGTTTTCATAGAAGAAATGGTCGAAAAAAACGAACTATTTAATATAATTGATAAACATGGGATTGTTTGTAATTTTGAAAAATTAAAGCCAATTCAACTAACTAAAAAACTAAAAAGCATTTGTGAGGCATATAAAGTAAGAGCAGATGAACAAGTGCTTGACTATTTAATCCAGTGTATAGGTATAAGTATGCAAGACAACATAAATGAAATACGTAAATTAATTGAATATGCAGGTGAAAATGGAATTATTAGAAAAGAAGATATTGATGAACTATGCATAAAAAAAACAGATTCTATCATTTTTGATTTAACAGACTATCTTGGAAGTAAAAATACCAAATATGCAATTAATACATTAAAAGAATTAACCCATAATAAAGAGCCAATACAAAAACTTCTTACTATGATTTACAATCATTTTAAAAAGCTATATTTTGTCAAACTCTCTGAAAAATACGGTAAAAAAATAGAAGAAAGCTTGAGCCTAAAACCAAATCAATTATTTTTGATTTCTAAATATAAAAAGCAAGCTTCTTATTTCACAGAACAAACATTACGAGAATTGCTACAAGAGTTAACCAATTTAGATTTCAAATACAAAATTGGCTTAATAGATTTAGAAATTGGACTAGAATCCACTCTTTGCAATTACTGTAGCTAAAAGGACCATTGGGGACGGGCTTATTTAGTCCGTCTTTTATTTTGCAATAATTTTAGCTTTTATCTTGCTTATTATGTTTTAACAGTATTCTTTCAAGCTTGTGTCTATGTATTTTAAGGTATCGTGCTAATTCATAATTTGATATTTTAATTCTTTCCTTTATTTCAGGACCAATTCTTTCTAACATACAATTATATTTAATTAATTCATTCCACTTACTTTTATATCTCATCTCTATCTCAGAAATTATTTCAATCATGTTTTCTTTTAAATTTGATTCATTCTCTGCAAAATAATATTTGTTATTAGAGTGTAAATTTTCATAATCGCTTAATATTAAACTTTCAGTACCAAAAATCAATTTTATTATTTTTTCATTCACAAAATTGGTTTTACTAATATAATCACAGTAACTTGAAAATCTATAATCTTTACACCTTTGTACTATATTAGCCTTAACTGGATTGTTATGTATATATGAGATACAATGCAGTAAATATTTTTGATTTGTAATTGGTTCACTCAAGAATCTATTTCTAAATACATATCCTACTCTATTTTCCATGTAATTATAATATCTGGCAAAATCCTCATTTATTTTTTTCATAAAACTTGACATTTCATTAATCTTCTCAACATATAGAAGTAAATGCACATGATTGGACATAATTACATAAGAGATAATTTCTACACAATATTTTTTTTTATTGGTTTTTAACAGTTCAAAAAATTTATTTTTATACTGTTCTTTTCCGAAAATTAATTCTTTGTTTAACCCTTGAATAATTACGTGAAAAAAAGACGTATTCATTGCCCCGCGTGCCATTCTAGAAATAAAATCACCTCATTTCTATATTAATTTTGCCCCTGAAGACGCATGAAAAATCATACATCATCTTGGACACAATAAGCCCGTCCCCAATAGTCCTATATGTATAAAAATCATAATTTGTATTACAATATATGGTAGTGAAAGGGAGGTTTTTTATGAATTTTAGAACTGATTTAGCATTAGAACGAAGAGATTTGTACAAAAAGGCAAATGGAATAAAGGATGAAATGCCTGGTGTTGAAACACAAGAGAACGAAGATGGAGAGAATATAAGAACAACAAAAGTAAAGATTGTTGACAAGCAAGGGGAGGAAGCACTTGGAAAACCTATTGGGACATATGTTACAATTGATATTAAGAACTTAAAATTGGCAACAGAAGAGGATATTGAAAGAGCAGCTTTAAATGTAAACAAGGAATTAGCTGAGATGATTCAAATGCATATTCAACCAGAGGAAGATATTCTAGTAGTTGGACTTGGAAATTTGCAAGTAACGCCAGATTCGTTAGGACCCAAAGTAGTACAAGATATTGATATAACAAGGCACCTTTTGCATTATGCACCAGAATATCTAGAGCCTAATACAAGACCAGTAAGTGCAATATCACCAGGAGTGTTAGGAACTACAGGTATAGAAACACAAGAAATTTTAAAAGGAGTTGTAGAAAACATAAAACCAAAATTAATTATAGTAATTGACAGTTTAGCATCAAAGAGTATTGAAAGAATTAGTAGTACAATTCAACTTGCAGATACTGGAATTATTCCAGGTGCAGGAGTTGGTAATAAAAGAGCAGAAATATCTAAAAACACACTAGGAATTCCTGTGATTGCTATTGGAGTGCCAATGGTTGTTGATGCTGCGACTATTGCCTCTGACTGTCTAGATATATTTATTGCTAAAATGCAAAAAGATGCAAAATCTAATGAATGTTTAAATAAACTACAAGAAGAAGAGAAATATCAAATAATAAAGGAAGCACTTGTAGAAGAAAAATTCGATCTAATGGTAACTCCTAAAGAAATAGATGATTTGATAGAAAATATGTCTTCGGTTGTAGCTAGAGGGATTAATAAAAGTCTTTAGGAATTAATGTATTATATGATATAAGATATATAAAAATACTAAATGAACAGGGTAGAAAATGTAAAGAAAATATTTTATTTTTCTACCTTGTTTTTTATTATAAAATAAAATAGGAAATATGCTGAAAAAAGTACCAAGAAACAAGAGGATGTATTTATAATAAAAGTTATACTGAAGCATATATGGAAGATATTTTAGTAATAATAATATAACAAAACTAAGTAATATTGCTGGTTTATTGTTTTTGCACAAATAGAAAACAAAAACCAATAAAACTCCCCAATAACCATAGTCCATGTTGGTGACTTCAGCAGCTAAACAGGCAAATATAATGGTACAAACACCTATAAATTTGTTAGTTAATTTATCCCAAATGAAAATACAAAAAAGTCCAAGTAAAAGTGTAAAAAAAACATTTAAAGAAATCTTTTCTGAAGAAATAGAACAAAACAGAGCAAAAGGTATTTGTGAAACAAATGCAAATATTACAAGTCGAAGAAAATACTTTCTTAGATTTTTTGTGTGAGTATAACCTTCGGAAATTTGAAAAGCAAAAATAGGGAAGGCAAGCCTACCAACATAGTTTAGCCATGACATTTTTCCAAATAATCCATAACTTAGATGATCTAAGAACATGCTAATACATGCAATTATTTTTAAAGCAAAACTTGTCATAAAATGCCCCCCTATTTGTATTTAATATTAAGTGTAATTTATTTATTTTGATTTGTTTCTTTTGTTTCATTGTAACGGTCAATGAAATAAAGAGGTCTAGCCTTAGTTTCGTAAAAAGCACGTCCAAGATATTCACCAATAACTCCTAAGAAAATCAATTGTATACCACCTAGGAATAGGATAACAACCATTGTAGAAGCATATCCTGGAACTTCAACACCTTGAATTATAGTTTTTATTATTGTATATAGCATATAAATAAAACCTATAAAAGAAATACCAACCCCAAAAAAGGTTGCCCAGCGCAAAGGTGCCGTTGTAAAAGAAGTAATACCATCAATTGACAAGTTAATTAATTTACCGTAATTCCATTTTGTTTTTCCAGCAGCACGAGGGTCTCGATCGAATAATATTTCTTTTTTCTTATAGCCAATCCAACTATATAGACCTTTAGTATATCTCTGAGATTCACGCATTTTTTTAAGTGCCTCAACGCAACGTCTATCTAACAAACGAAAATCACCAGCATCTTTTCCAATATCAATTCTAGTGAAACTTTGTAAAATACGATAATACATTTTAGAAGTAAATTTCTTTAAAAAACTTTCCCCTTTACGAGAACGCCTTTTGGCAAAAATATCATCATATCCTTCTTCCCAATATTTTATCATTTCAGGGATTAATTCAGGCGGATCTTGTAAATCGGCATCAATAATAACAACTGCATCACCTTTAGAATAATCAAGTCCGGCAATCATAGCAGTTTCTTTACCGAAATTTCTTGATAAATTAACATAGCAAATACGAGAATCTTTACTTCGTAAATTCATAATAATATTTAGAGAATCATCCTTACTACCATCGTTTACAAATAAAACTTCAAAATTGTAATTTGGTAATTGGTTCATTAATTTGGTTAATCTTTCGTATAACATAGGAAGAACTTCTTGTTCGTTGTATGTTGGAACTAAAATGGTAATAAGCTTTTTTTCCATATGTAAAACCTCCCATTATTTTTTATAATACTGTTATTTTATCATAGAAACTAATGGGAGTAAATAAAAAATTAATCTTTTTCATGTCAATTTATGAAGATTTGAATCAGATAATTGATATAGGTGGCAGATAGGACAATCATCACAAATAAAAAGACGATTTTCAAAAATTAGTTTTAAAGTACAGATAAATTCATCTTCGGTTTTGGAAACCAAATGGACATATAGTTTTTCAGGTAACAAACTAAGAAGTGCATTTAAAGCATAATCATTTGAAGAAAAACTAATGTCAGATAGATATTTTGCATCAAAAACATGACTGGAAATGTCTATTAATTGTTTCTTATCATCTAATAAAATTGATTCGTTATTGTGATATACAAGATGTAAAATAGGAGAAACAGATTTTTTTGAGTTAATATACATTTTTAAAAGACTAATAAACTCATTATATTCACGTTCGAGTACAAATTTATCTACTGAAATATCTACTATATCATCAAGTGTTTTCCAATAATCTTTTAATCGGAAATGTATAAAACCATCTAATATTAACACATTATGATGCTTTACATAATCAAAACAAGAAGAAAAAATTAAATGGTTACAGTGAAGACGGTCATTTTGAGATGCGTTTAATAAATCAATACAATATTCTAGAATTTGATTTCTTTCAATATCTGAAAAATAAAAATAATTGGAAAAAATAATACATTTTAAAATATGCTTTTCATAAAATCGAATTATAATATTTGTAAGGGATCCGGCCAAAAAGGCGTAAAAACTAGAAATATCTTTGCCTAAATAGTGAAGAATGATGTTAGGATATATTTTAAATTTATGTTTAGATACATATAAATTATCAATATTGCTATTCTCAAATTCATATAGTAAATAATTTAATATATAATTATGATGTGTTTTAACGCAAAAAGAATGTATCACATCGATTCTCCTTCCGAATAGATATGCAAGTAGTATTTACGAAATTAGCTTTAACTATACATTGTAAAGAACAAATTAAAAAACTACATTGTTATTGTATAGTATTCTAGAAAAAAAAAATGGTGATTGTATAAGTAATCTAATAACAAATATTTATAATTAAAATAGTTGTAAAAAAAGCTAGTAAGATATATAATTAAAAAAACCAACTATCGAGAGGAGAAGAAATGAAATTATTGGTAGTTTCAGACATACATGGCTCTGCTTATTATACGAGGGAAATGCTTGAAATTAAAAAAAGAGAAAATCCAGAGAAAATAATACTTTTAGGAGATTTATATTATCATGGACCTAGAAATCCACTACCAAGAGAGTATGCACCAATGGAGGTTGCTAATATACTAAATAGTATAAAAGAAGAGCTTATTGTAATAAAAGGAAATTGTGATGCAGAAGTAGATGAAATGATTTCAGAATTTAAGTTTAATAATAATTTGACATTAAACATAAAAGAAAAAAAGTGTTTTTTACACATGGGAATAAAAACAATATGGAAATTATGCCAAAGGAAAAAGTGGACATAATGATATATGGCCATTTTCACACAGGCTTTATTGTAGAAAGAAAAGGCATAGTTTTTGCTAATCCGGGTTCAATATCATTACCCAAAAATAATACTACAAATACATACCTAATAGTAGAGGAAGAACAATTATCTTTAAAAGATATAAATGGTTGTTTAATAGAAAATAAAAAAATAAATTAATCAATCTTATATGTAGCTAAGATAAAAGTTAATTTTCATATACAATAAAGAAGAAAAATTATGGTTACAGGAGAAATAAAACAAACCAAAGAAAAGAGAAGAATTTTTCTCCTTTACGAGGTATCTTGACAAAAATGAAAAAAGATGTAAAATAAGAAACATACATTTTAAGTGTATATTGGTGGGGATTTCCGAAAAACTATTTTTTCAAAATAAATCCAGCTGTATTGGGAGAGTATACCCTAATAAGCCAGTCAAAACTGGCTTAAATACTGAAAAATTGAGAAGGAGGAATTAAATATGTCAGGACACAGTAAATGGCATAATATACAAGCAAAAAAAGGAAAAGCAGATGCAGCAAGAGGGAAAATATTTACAAAACTAGGTAGAGAATTATTAATGGCGGTAAGAGCTGGCGGACCAGACGTAAATAATAACTCCAAATTAAAAGATGTGGTTGCAAAATGTAAGGCAAACAATATGCCAAACGATAATATAGATAAGGCAATCAAAAAAGCTTCGGGAGAAGGAAATCAAGAAAATTATGAAGAAATTGTATATGAAGGATATGGTCCGAACGGTGTTGCTATTATAGTAAACGCAACTACAGATAACCGAAATAGAACAGCATCTGATGTAAGACACATTTTTGATAAATTTGGTGGAAACCTTGGAACAAGTGGTTGCGTATCGTATCTATTTGAAAAAAAAGGTGTTATCGTCTTAGAGAAAGAAACAACAAACTTATCAGAAGATGAACTAATGTTACTTGTAATAGAAGCAGGAGCAGAAAATTTTGAGTCTGGAGATGAATTTTTCGAAATTATAACAGCACCGGAAGATTTCTCTAAAGTTCGTGAAGCATTAGAAAAAGAAGGACTAAATTTCGTAGAAGCTGATATACAAATGGTGCCACAAACTTACATCACATTAAATGAAGAATCTTCAAGAAAAATGGGATTGCTAATTGATAACCTAGAAGATTTAGATGATGTTATAGAAGTATATCATAATTGGGAAGAATAAATATATTAGAATAAATGTACTAAGTTAAAGAAAAACAACATATAATATAAGGACAGACTAAAAGTTTGTCCTTATTTTCTTTAGTTATAGGAACTTGAATTTCATATAACTAAAAAATCATTTATTCCAGCAAAAATATTCAGAGACCACTTTTTTGTAAAAGGAGTTTAAAATTATATGTTTATTTCTAATTTATTTAAATATTTTCCGCAACCAATTGGAAACATATTAGAAGAATATTTTAAAAAAAATGACCAAAATTTATATATATCACTAGAAGAAATACGATTACGTGTAAACAAACCAATTGTACTTAAATTTAACCAAACAGAAAAAATCTTTGACTATAGTGTGCAAATAGAAGAAATTTTGGAAACACTCCGAATCATTTGCGAAAATTCAATTTATTCTTATCAAAGCCAAATATGCAATGGTTATATTACGGTAAAAGGAGGACATCGCGTTGGAATAAGTGGAAGTACAGTTATTGAAAATGAAAAAGTAATTAATATAAACTATATTTCCAGTTTAAACTTTCGTATAGCTAAGCAAATTATCGGATGTAGCAACAAAATTTTAAAATATGTTATTGATAATGAAAATAATACAATCTTTAATACCCTTATTGTTTCTCCACCTGGTGCTGGAAAAACTACTATATTAAGAGATTTAATTAGAAAAGTAAGTACGGGAATTGAAACTATTCATTTTCGTGGTATTACAGTAGGATTAGTAGATGAAAGAGGAGAAATAGCGGCAATGTATAAAGGAATTCCACAAAATGATGTAGGAATTAAAACTGATATATTAGATAATATTCCAAAAGCAATTGGAATGAAAATGCTAATTCGCTCTATGGCGCCTAACGTTATTGCTGCAGATGAAATTGGAAGCTATGATGATGTTGAAGCTATTCATTATGCAGTATGTTCTGGAATTAAGGGGATTTTTACTGCGCATGGTAGTAGTTTAGAAGACCTGTCTTTAAATCCTTCACTCAAAAGTATAATGAACAGCCATATTTTTGAAAGAATTTTATTTTTGAGTAATAAAGGCGTAAAAGGAGAGATAGATAAAGCATACAGTCTTAATAAAATTAACTCAGATTATGTTTTATATTAAAAAAATAGCCTATGAGAAAATGAAAAACATAGGCTATTTTTTTGTTCTAAAAGTAGTACAAGCTGCATATATATTATTAGATTATTTGCATGTGGAGGACATATGGAAGTATTAAAACTTATCTTATATGCACTTGTTATCTTAAATTCCACATCTATTGGATTTTTAATTTCTCAAAAATATCAAAAAAGAGTAGATGAATTAAAAGATTTTAAGAGTGCTTTTACTATATTCAAAACAAAAATTCGTTTCACATATGCTCCATTGAAAGAAATCTTTGAAGATATAAGTAAGAGTATTCAAAGTAGAACTAAAACAGTATTTCAAGCTGTTTGTTTATATATGGAAAATGAAAATGCAACAGAAAGTTGGAATAAAGCAATCGAAGAGGCTACAATGGAGATAAACCAAGAAGACAAAGAGGCACTTAAAACATTGGGGAAATTATTAGGGAAAACAGATGTTGAGGGACAAATAAATGAAATAGATTTAAGCTTAACTTTTCTTGAAACTCAAATAAAAAAAGCAGAACAGGAGAAAGAAAAAAACGCAAAATTATATAAAACTTTGGGAACGATTACAGGAATAGGTATTGTTATTATCTTACTATAGGAGGTACTATGGATATCAATCTTTTATTTAAAATAGCAGGAATTGGAATTATTGTGGCAGTGTTACATCAAATTTTAACAAAAGCGGGAAGAGAAGATCAGGCAATGATGACAACATTGGCAGGTGTTGTTATTGTACTTACAATAGTTATTAAAGAAATTAGTAATTTATTCGCAACGGTAAGGACTGTATTTAACTTATAAAGGAGTAAAATAATGGACATTATTAAAATTATAGGTATAGGGTTAATAGCTTTAATAATTATTATTATATTGAGACAGTATAGACCAGAATTTGCTATTTATATTTCATTAATTGCTGGGGCACTTATTTTATTATTAGTAATGGACAAGTTTTCTGGAATTATATCATTGCTTAATCGATTAGCTAGTAAAACAGATATCAATAACCAATTTTTATTAATACTTCTTAAAATTACAGGAATAGCTTTTTTAACTGAATTTGCTGTTAGTATTTGTAAAGATTCAGGTGAAGCTGCGATTGCTACAAAAATAGACATAGGTGGGAAAGTAATTATCATTGGAAGGTCTGTCCCAATTGTTTCAGCTTTACTAGAATGAATAATAAAAGTTTTACCATAAGGGGTGAAGATGTGAAATGGATGAAAATATTAATAGTATTTATTTTAATTTTAATGTTTACATCACAAGTGCAGGCCTCTGAAAATGTTCTTAATGAACAAAAGGAAGCTATACATATTTCAGATTTCATAGAAGAAGCAAATCAATATTCAAAAGAAGCATTTCCAAATTTAGATATGGGAGAAGTATTAAACTCTGCCATTAGAGGAGAAGTAAATGATGATTTCTGGTACAATGTAATAACATGTATACTTGGAAAAGAAGTTATATCAGCAATTCGAATGGTACGGTTCAATTCTAATAATAATTATCATACATAGTGTATTAAAAAGTATAAGTGATGGGCTAGAAAACAAAGGAATATCACAGATAATATATTATGTACAATACATATTAATTGTAACACTATTAATGAGTAGCTTTTCAGAGATGATGGTACTTACGAAAGAAACTATAGAAAATCTAGTAGGATTTATGAATTCCTTAGTGCCAATAATGATTACATTAATGATTACAACAGGCAGTATCATTACAGCAAATGTAATACAGCCAATTATACTGTTTGCAATAGCATTTATAGGAAATTTTATTATAGTTTTTATGTTACCATTTATTATGATATCTACTGTACTGGGGATTGTATCTAATATTTCTGAAAAAGTTCAAATAGGAAAGTTAGCAAAATACTTTAAATCTAGCACTATTTGGGTTCTTGGAGTAGCATTAACAATTTTTGTTGGAATACTGTCCATAGAAGGAACACTAACTAGTAGTGTAGATGGTATTACAGCAAAAGCAACAAAAGCAGCCGTATCTAACTTTATACCAGTAGTAGGAAAAATTTTAGGTGATGCAGTAGATACTGTTATAGGATGTGCAGCAGTATTAAAAAATGCTGTAGGAATAGTAGGAGTACTTGTTATTATAGGGATTTGCATATTACCAATTATAAAATTAACTGTTTTGACAATTATATACCATTTAGCCACTGCTGTTTGCGAAATTATTGCAGACGAAAAAATAGTAAAACTACTAGAACAGATGGCAAGTAGTTTTAAGATTCTATTGGCAGTCGTTTTTGCAATTTCTACAATGTTGTTAATAGGTACAACATTGGTTGTAAAGATTTCAAATAGTGGAATAATGTATCGATAAGGAGGAATTCATGATAAATGGAATTAGTAATTGGGCCGGCAATGTTGTAATCACAGTAATAATTGTAACTATTTTAGAAATGATTTTACCAGAATGTAAAAATAAGAAATATGTGAAAACTGTATTAGGAGTATACTTATTATTTATAATAATTTCACCGGTTGTTAAAGTAGTTGCTAATGAAGAAATAAATTTGGAGAATTTAATTAAAATCGAAGAAAGTATTAGTTCTAGTGGCAATAACGCAATAGGTATTCAAACTAGTTCAAGTATAGAAGAAATATATGAAACAAACTTAGAAAATGATATAAAAAATAAACTGGAACAAAAAGGGTATAATGTATCAAAAATGTTATTAGAATTAGAATTAAAAGACAAAAATAATTATGGAAAAATCAACAAAGTTTCAATTCAATTAGAAAAACAAGAAATCACTCAAAATACAAGTAAAAAAAATATTAACATAATAGAAATAGTTGAGATAGAAGTTGGGGAAAGAAATATAGAAGATACAGAATATAAAGAAAAAACAAAATTAACCAACGAAGAAAAGCAAGAAATAAAAAAGTATCTTAATACAATATATCAAGTGGAAGAAAATAATATTACAATAACATAAAGGAGGGAAAGTAAATGTGGAAAGAAAAACTTGAAAACATAAAAACACTTATCCTAAAAAAGAAAGAAGAAAATGGAAAAAAAAATATAGAAAACATGGTAGTTTTTTTAATTATACTAATTGTAACAATTATAGCTATTAATACAATATGGAATGATGGTAAAGAAGAACCAGTACAAAGTGAAAATATAAGCAATAAAACAATGACAGTAGAGGAAGAGGAAAAAACAAGTATTGAAAAAGATGAACTAGAAACAAAACTGGAGAGTATTCTTAGTAAAATAGAAGGAGCTGGAATGGTAAGTGTACTGATTACACATTCGCAAAGTAGTGAAGTAGTTGCAATGTACAATGAAAATCAGAAAGATAGTACAACAGAAGAAACTGATACAAATGGTGGGACTAGAAAAATTACACAAGCAGATTACTCAAAAGAAATTATATACAAAGAAGAAAATGGGGAAAAAATCCCAGTTACACAGAAACTAATTTCACCAAAAATAGAAGGGGCTATTATTGCAGCGGAGGGTGCAAGAAATTCGGAAGTGAAAACAAATATTATACAAGCGGTAGAAGCGGCAACAGGACTTCCAACACACAAAATACAAGTATTTGCAACGCAATAATGTTTAAATTTTATTTTAGAAAGGAGCAAACAATGAAAATTTTAAAAAGAAATCAAGTGATTATTTTAGTAATCGCATTAATGTTAGTTACAGCAGGGTATTTAAACTTTATTGAAACAAATAATCAAAATGAGGCAATTCAAACAAATGGCAATAATGTGGAAACAATGGGAGATGCTACTTTCGTAAGTAGTGGTATATTAGTAGAAAATAGTGAAAATGATTTGGAAAATACAAATACAGTACAAAACCAAACAAATACTAATACTATAGATACAAATGCTAATCCAGAAGATACGTCAAACGATTATTTTATTAACTCAAAATTAGAAAGAGATACAATGTATTCACAAATAATTGAAAGTTATCAAAAAATGTTAGACTCTACTACGGTTTCCGCAGAACAAAAAACAGTTGCACAAAATGAAATTACCAAAATAAATGAAACTAAAAATGCCATTATGATAGCTGAGAATTTAATAAAAACAAAAGGAGTCGAAGAGGTTCTCATTCTAGTTAATGACAAAAATATTAATGTTATTGTAGATGATGATCTAAAACAAGAAGAAATAGCGCAAATACAAAATATAGTATCAAGAGAAATGAAATCAGAAATTGAGAATATTCACATAAGTAGTAAATAGAATATTAAACAAGAAAACAGGCCTTCAAATTCTCTATCGTTAAGAAATTTGAGGCCTGCTGTCGAGGATTGTTACGTAAGATGTAATTCTACAACAAAATGGTCTTTGCGCCGGATGATATTGACAGAAACCAGTTTACCAGTGTATTCCCAGTCCTCCTTCCAACGTTTTTGCTTCCATTCTGCTTGGCGCTGTGCAGAGTTCTGATTTGGGAACTGTTTCTGTGGTCCATCAAAGTAATACTTCTTAGAATAGATACGCAACGTGAAAATCCCCCTTCAAAAAATTTATACAATATAGTATATCATATAATTATGTAGAATGCAAATTTCAAAAAATACTTGAAAATCTGACAATAACTGATATAATACGGTTAAATATTTGAAAACATATTTGTAAGGAGGATTTTTATGTTAAAAAGAGTTGCTATTTTAGCTAATGGAGGAGATGTTTCAGGGTTTAATGCAGTTATCCGTGCTATTGTAAAAACAGCAGAAGAAAACAATATAGAATGTCTAGGCTTCATTGATGGTTACAATGGATTATTACATAACAATTATGTAAAACTAAGCACAAAAGATAATGCTTCAGGTATATTACATAAAGGAGGTTCTATTATAGGGTCTTCTTTAAATGCAAATGTATTTAACTATAAAGTTGTAGATACAAACGGAAATGTCAGTTATCAAGATTTATCAGAAAAATGTGTGAAAAATGTAAAAGAAGACGGAATTGATTGTATTTTTACATTAGGTGGAGATAGCACACAAAAATCGGCACGAGATTTTACTTTAAGAGGATTAAAAGTAATTGGTGTACCTAAAACAATTGATAATGATGTAGCATGTACAGATATTACATTTGGGTATAATACAGCTGTATCTGTGGCAACAGAAGCAATTGATAGATTGCATACAACAGCAGAAACTCATAATCGAATCATGTGCCTAGAAGTAATGGGAAGATATGCAGGTTGGATAGCCTTAGAATCTGCAATTGCCGGAGGAGCAGATGTTGCATTGATTCCAGAAATTCCATATGATATTAACAAAGTCGCAGAAACAATAAAGAAAAGACAATCAATTGGAAAAAACTTTAGCGTAGTAGTTGTTGGAGAAGGAGCAATGCCTAAAGGTGGAGAAATGACAGTAAAAGCAACTCGAGATGGAGGCACAGGTGTAATTAATACACAACTCGGAGGTGCAGGAGATAAAGTAGCAAAAGAATTAGAAAAGATAACTGGACTAATAACAAGGAACACAACATTAGGCTATATGCAAAGAGGTGGGACACCAACATCATTTGATAGAGTCCTATCTACAAAATATGGTGCTAAAGCAATGGAACTAGCAATGGAAGGAACATTTAATGTTCTTACAGTTATTCGTAATGGTAAATTAGATTGCGTATCATTAGAAGATGTAGTAGGAGAAAACAAAAAAGTAGGTGCTGTACAAGGTGGTACAACAGAAAGCAATGTAAGATTAGTTACAATGGATGATGACTTGGTAAAAACAGCAAGAAACATTGGTATTTGCTTAGGAGACTAAAAATAGGCTTTAAAATCTCTGTCAAAAATTTTTTTGACAGAGATTTTAAAGTTATAGAAAAAAATATCCCATAATTTAAAAAACATCACACTGAAAAAAATTATGCTACTTTGACAATCTTTTAATTAAACTGGAGAAGAAAAAAGCTTTCACAAAGTGAGATTTGTCCTGTGATAGGAAATATATATTAAACAAGAAATGTATAATAAATAAGAAATTTGTTAAAAAAGGTTTACTTTTTGAAACTGTAATTATATAATACAAGATATCGGAACAAGGAGGATGACAATGGCGATAAACGATTACAAACAAAACATAGCAAATGCAATAGCAGTAGCCACTAACCTAAATGCAAAAACATTAAAAGAATACATCGAAGTACCACCAGATTCCACATTAGGAGATTATGCATTTCCATGTTTTAAACTAGCAAAAGAATTAAGAAAGGCGCCACCAGTTATTGCACAAGAAATAAAACAATCTATAAAAATAGAAGAATCAATCATAGAAAAAACAGAAATTGTTGGAGGATATTTAAATTTTTATATTAACAAAGAGAAGTTAGTTACAACTGTACTAGAAGAGATAGCAGAAAAACGAGAAAACTTTGGTAAACAGGAAATTGGAAAAGGAAAAACAATTGTTATTGATTATTCAGCTCCAAATATTGCAAAACCATTCCATATTGGGCATTTGCGCTCTACCGTAATAGGAGGAGCATTATACCGTATTTACCAGTTCTTAGGCTATACAACAATAGGGATTAACCATTTAGGCGATTATGGTACACAATTTGGTAAATTAATAGAAGGCTATAAACGCTGGTCTAACGAATACAATATTGAGTCAAATCCTATTGATGATTTAACTAAAATATATATTAGAATTAATGAATTATGCAAACAAGACGAAAGCGTATTAGAAGAATGTAGAAATAATTTTAAAAAGCTAGAAGACGGAGATGAATACTGTATAAAACTATGGAACCAGTTTAGAGAGGTTAGTTTAAAAGAATTTCAAAGAGTATATGATTTATTAGGAAGTAAGTTTGATTCTTATCAAGGGGAAGCATTTTATTCTAATAAAATGGAAGAAGTAATTCAAAAACTAGAAGATACAGGTAAATTAGTAGAATCTGAAGGGGCAAAAATAGTTAACCTAGATGAATTAGATATGGCACCATGTCTAATTGTAAAATCTAATGGCTCTACCACATATGCTACTCGTGATTTAGCTGCTATTCTTTATCGTGCTAGAACATATAACTACGAAAAAGCAATATATGTTACCTCTTATGAACAAATTTTACATTTTAAACAGGTATTTGAAGTATCAAAACTACTTGGATTAGACGAAAAATATACAAAAGGATTAATACACGTTCCTTTTGGAATGGTACATTTAAAAAACGGAAAAATGTCAACACGAGAAGGGAATATAATAAAACTAGAAGATTTATTGAAAGAAGCAATAGAAAGAGTAAAAATAATTATTGAAGATAAAAATCCAAAACTAAAAGATAAAGATGATATTGCTAAAAAAGTTGGCGTTGGTGCTATTATATTTAATGATTTATCTAATAATAGAATTAAAGATGAAATATTTGATTGGGATCAGGTACTAAATTTCAATGGAGAAACAGGGCCATATGTACAATATATGTATGTCAGAACAAAAAGCATATTAGAAAAAGCAGAAAAAATACCATCTATTAAAGAAGTAGATTTTTCAAAACTATTAGATAATGAAGCAATCCAAATAATAGAAGCACTATATCGTTTTGAGGAAACATTAAGGCAAGTTATAGACAAAAATGAGCCTTCTATATTAGCACGTTATTTAATACAAATTAGTCAAAGTTATAGTAGTTTTTATAATGAACATCATATAATTGGAGAAGAAGCAACTGTTCAAAATGCAAGACTTTTCTTAACTTATGCATGTAACTTAGTATTAAAGACAGGTGCAGAGTTGCTTGGCATACAAATGCCAGAAAGAATGTAAAAGATATTAGCTAATATATTTAATAACTAAGAAAAGGTGGAAAAAGTGGAAATTATTAATCTCATGAAAAAGCATAGAATCATAATTTTACGAATAGTAGATGTTTTTATTTTGATTATAGCATATGCTCTTGTGGAATTATTTAAAAGCGAAACATTATCTATTTTTACAAGTTCAAATCGACAAATATTTACAAGTACAGTTTTATTAGGAATAATAGTATTTCAAATTTTTTTAACACTATTTGATTGTTACAAAAACATAATACGCTATGAGAGTGGAAAAGACTATTTAATTTATGGTTTTTCATGTATGGTATCTTGTGTTATAGTATCAATGCTAGGAAATATTTTTAGAATCAATATTATGGGACCAAGATCTAATATTCTAGCAGGTATTTTAATTGCTGTTATGATGATTACTTACAGGCTAATTATACGTTTATTTTTAACTGATAATATTGTACATAAATCAGAAATTATAAATTCTAGTAATAAGAAAAATTTACTTATTATAGGTGGAGGAGGAGCAACTAGAGATATTATAAAAATAATAAAATCAAGTATGCAAAAAAACTATAATATTGTTGGTATTATTGATGATGATGAAGATAAATTGAACTATGCTATATCTGGAATAAGAATTGTTGGAAATCGATATAAAATTAAAGAAGTTTGCAGAAGCTTTCAAGTAGATGTTATTTTCTTTTCAATTTCAAGTATTAGCAATCAAGATAAAAAAGAAATATTAGATATTTGTCAATCAACAGGTGCAAAACTTCGAATTTTACCAAGTACAGCAGATATTATTAAGAATAAAAATATTATGGAAAATTTAAGAGATGTAGAAATAGAAGACTTATTAGGAAGAGATGCAATTCATTTAGATAATGAAAATATTCAAGGCCTAATTGAGAATAAAGTGGTTCTAATAACTGGTGGAGGGGGCTCAATTGGCTCAGAACTTTGTAGGCAAATTATAAGATACAGCCCAAATAAATTAGTTATTCTAGATATTTATGAAAATAATTTATATGATATAGAATTAGAATTAAAGGCAAATTATCCAAATGAAAGTATAGAAGCTGTAGTTGGAAGTGTTAGAGATGTAAATAGACTAAACGAAGTGTTTGAAGAATTCAAGCCAGAGCTTGTATTCCATGCAGCTGCGCATAAACATGTACCACTAATGGAAAACAATCCACTTGAAGCTATTAAAAATAACGTTTTTGGAACATACAATGTAGTAAATTGCGCAGACAAATACAATGTTAAAAGATTTGTTCTAATTTCAACAGATAAGGCAGTGAATCCAACAAACATTATGGGGGCATCTAAGAGACTCTGTGAGATGATTGTACAAGCTAAAGATAAAGCTAGTAAAACAGAATTTGCTGCAGTACGATTCGGAAATGTACTTGGAAGTAATGGTTCAGTTATACCATTGTTTAAAAAACAAATTGCAAATGGTGGACCAGTAACTGTAACCCATAAAGATATTACAAGATTTTTTATGACAATTCCAGAAGCAGTGCAACTTATTTTACAAGCAGCTACTTATGCAGCTGGAGGGGAAATATTTGTACTAGATATGGGACAGCCTGTAAAAATATATGATTTAGCAGTATCATTAATAAAATTATCAGGGCTAGAGCCTGATGTGGACATCAATATTAAAATTACAGGATTACGACCGGGTGAAAAATTATACGAAGAGCTTCTAATGTCAGAAGAAGGACTAACAGCAACAAAGCATGATAAAATATTTATTTCTAAACCAATGTATTTAGAACAAAAACAATTAGAATCTAAACTAGATATGTTGCGAGAATTAGACTATGATGAAAACTTCACAAGAAAAAAAATAAAGGATGCTATGAAGGAAGTTGTTCCAACATATAAAGATCCAGAGGAAGTAAATAAAATTGAAAAATAAAAAAATTATATACTTAGTATTAATTCTAATATGGATGGGTACAGTATTTGTTTTTTCACACCAACCTAGTGACGAATCAAGTGCAACATCGGGAAATACTATACGAAGCATTATAGAATTACTGCCACAAATAAAGGATATGCCAGAAGAGCAAAAACAGCAAATAATAGAAAAACTGCAACCAATTGCAAGAAAACTAGCACACTTGTCTATATATGCAATAGGAGGAATTTTAATTAGTCTTCTCCTTAATGAATATAGCTTAAGTGATAGTAAGAAAATAATATTTTCTGGTGCCCTAGGTTGTATATATTCTATAACAGATGAGATACATCAAATTTTCATACCACGGAAGAGC